>JBEBIR010000480.1:0-3450 GCA_040080315.1 Gemmatimonas sp. | reverse complement strand
GCCTTTGCAAGGCGGGGGTCGTCGGTTCGATCCCGACACGCTCCACTATGTGTTTCGTGACACCCCGTAATGGCCTTGGCCATCCGGGGTGTCGCCAATTCGGAAGGGTCCTGTGCCAACTTCACACATCGATACAATGACGACAGCAGCCGCCAGTCCAATCCAAGTTGGTGAGACCGCACCAGATTTCAACCTGTGGTCAACCGACGGCACAAATGTGACATTGTCCAGTTTTCGCGAGCGGTCATTGGTGTTGGTCGCCTTCTTTCCGCTGGCGTTTACGAGCACCTGCACTGCGGAGCTGTGCGGGTTCAGTGAGGACTTCGATGTCTTTGCATCCGAAGGCGTGGAAGTCCTTCCAATCAGTGTAGATGCGGTCCCATCCCTCAAGGAGTTTCGCAGCAAGTACGACATGAAAGTGCACCTCTTGTCTGACTTCAAACGCGAGGCTTCGCGCGGCTTCGGGGTGATGCGCGAGGATACGCTTGTCGCGAAGCGCTCTTACTTCCTGATCGACAAGGCCGGCCTGGTCCGCTGGGCGCATGTCGAGGAGAAGAGCGGTCAGAAGCGCGAAAACGCCGAGATCCACGCGGCGATCAAGGCCGTCACTGGGTGATTCGGCGCAAGGTGGCGATCGGTCAGCTTGCCCGATCGACGCTTCAGTTCTACCTTGTGGCTGTGAACCGGCCCCGCCTGTCCTGATGAAGTCCGACGCGACCTTTGCCGCTCTAGCGAGCCTTCTTGAGGCGGCGACTGGCGCTTCGTCATCGCCCGAATCGATGCGCGTGGTCGCCGACGACCTGCGCCGGTCGACGGGTGAGCGTGCCCCGTCTGAGCGCGCCGTGTTCGCCGCGTGCGCCGAACTGGTCGCGCTGACGGCCGATCGCACGGAGCAGTTGTGGGTGTTGGAGGGTGAGCTCCATGCGCGGGTCAGGGAAGTCGCCGAGCAGCGCGCCTTCATTGAGTGCGTGGTCGACTCGCTGCCGTTCGGCCTGTATGTGGTCGATCGGGACTATCGGATTCACGCGTGGAATCACAAGCGCGAGACCGGTTTGCAGGGGGTCTCCCGCACCGACGCGATCGGTCGCACCATTTTCGATGTGCTGCATCGTCAGCCGGCCGCGATGCTCAAGCATGAGTTCGACGAGGTCTTTGCGACCGGTCGCCTTCAGCAGTTCCAGATGGAGAGCAACGCCTTCGGCGATACCCGGACGTTTCGGATCTCCAAGATTCCCATGCGAATCACCGGCGACGGCGTCACGCACGTCATCACGGTGGGCGAGGACATTACCGACTGGCGCGCCGCCATCGATCGCACGGCGCAGTCCGAGAAGCTGGCGGCGCTTGGCCAATTGGCTGCGGGCGTCATGCATGAGATCAACAATCCGCTGGCAACCATCGCGGCCTGCGGTGAGTCCTTGAGTTTGCACAGCGAACTCGCCGAGGCGTTGCCGCCGGGCGCTCCCGTTCCTGGCGCGGATCCCAAGGAGATGCTGCGTATCATCGATCTTGAGGTGCATCGCTGCAAGCGCATCGTGAACGGGCTGCTGGATTTTGCGCGGCCAAAGCCCGTTCAGCGCGAGACGCTCGACCTCAATGCCGTGGTGCGTCAAGGTCACTTTCTGCTCCAGCATCACCCACGCTACAAGCGGGTGACGATGGTGACCGAGATGGATGAGTCACGTCCCTTGCTGGTGGCGGGCGATGCCGATCAGTTGGTGCAGGTGTTGATCGCACTCGCCATGAACGCACTGGACGCGACGCCGGACCGCGCGCGCATTGTGATTCGGACCACCACCATGCGCAGCGAAACTGGTGAGCCAGAGGTGATACTGGAGGTCTCGGACGACGGGCCGGGCATTCCGCGCGCACTGCAGGGCAAGGTGTTCGAGCCCTTCTTCACCACCAAGCCGCCGGGCCAGGGAACCGGTCTCGGTCTTGCCATCTGCTATGGCATTGTCACCGATCATGCGGGTCAGCTCGATCTGGTGAGCACCGAAGGGCAGGGCGCGACGTTTCGTGTGCGGTTGCCTTCGGTGTCACTCATCACGGGAGCCGTCGCGTGATGATGTCCGCGTCGTCGGCGCCGGTGGTCGAAAGTCCGTCGCCCGTTCGCGTCCTGATCGCAGAAGACGAAACGCATCTCGGGTCGATTCTCGAGCAGTACCTGACCGCTCGCGGATTCGCGGTCACCATCGTGCGCAATGGACGGGACGCGCTGGATCGGCTGCGTGCCGAGATGTTTGACGTGGCGCTCCTGGATATTGTCATGCCCGAGCTTGACGGACTGGAAGTGTTGCGCCAGGTCCGCGAAGAACCCCTGCCGCCCGAGATCATCGTCATCACGGGAAACGGCACGATCGAAACGGCGATTGCGGCGCTCAAGCTCGGGGCGTACGACTTTCTGTCGAAACCGTACCGCATGGCGGAAATCGATGCGCTGGTCCGTCGCGCGTGGGAAAAGCGCATGCTGACGCGTGACAATCACGTGATGCAGTCGCGCCTGCGCCGGTCGTCCGGTGCGCCGCAATTCGTGACGCAGTATGCGCCGCTGCTGGCGGTGTTGTCGCTCGTCGAGCGCGTGGCACCCAGTGGGTCGCCCGTCCTGATCAGCGGCGAATCCGGCACCGGGAAGGACGTGATCGGACGCCTGCTGCACGCGTGGAGTGGACGACCCGACGGGCCATTCATCGATCTCAATTGCGCGGCGCTCGCGGAGCCGTTGCTGGAGACCGAGTTGTTCGGCGTCGAGCGTGGCGCGTTCCCCGGCGCGGATCAGCGGAAGCTTGGACTCATTGAACTCGCGGCCGGTGGAACGCTCTACCTGGACAACGTGGGCGATCTTGAGCTCAAGCTGCAAGGCAAGCTGGTGCGCGCGCTGGAGACGGGTGCGTTCTATCGCGTTGGTGGCACCCAGAAAGTCGAAGTGAACGTTCGCGTGATTGCGTCCACGACGCGCGATTTATCGCGCATGGCCACCATCGGAACGTTTCGCGACGACCTGTTGCATCGCATCAATACCATTCGCGTGGCCCTGCCTCCACTGCGTGAGCGGCTGACTGACGTGCCCATGCTGGCCGAGCATTTTCTCAGACAGTTCGGTAGTGGGGCGCCATCGCAGTTGACCGTGGATGCGGTGTCGGTGCTCGAGCGCTATCGATGGCCGGGGAATGTGCGTGAGCTTCGCAACGTCATCGAGCGGGCGACGCTGCTCACGACGGATGGCACCATTCGCGCGAGCGACCTGCCGCTGGGGGCGGACGTCGGTGCTGCCGGCCGCGCGACGCCGGCGACCATGCTCACGCTGGAGCAACTGGAGCGCCGACACATTGCCGACGTGCTGGAGCGCACACAGTGGCATCAAGGGCGCGCGGCCGACTTGCTGGGTATCTCGCCTAAGACCTTGTACCGGAAAATACGGGAATTCGGTTTCCACCGTCCCTCGGGGCG
>JBEBIR010000479.1:0-3453 GCA_040080315.1 Gemmatimonas sp. | reverse complement strand
GACGCCCACCTTGGCCGCGAACGGCATGTATACGAGGAACCGACCCGCGAGCGACACCTGCGCGGTGACCCGCGGCCCCTTTGTGCTGATGGGCTCCTTGGTGATCTGGACGAGGATGTCCTGGCCGCGCTTGAGGAGGTCTTGAATGGGACGGACCTCACGGCGACCGCGACGGCCCCCGCCACCACTGGTGTCCTCACTCGCCTCGTCGTCCTCGTCGTCATCCTCCGAGACGTCGGCGGCGTCGTCGACGACCACGTCGGCGGCATGGAGGAACGCGGATTTTTCAGTACCGATGTTGACGAAGGCAGCCTGAATGCCCGGCAGCACTGCTTCGACCTTTCCGAGATACACATCGCCGACCATGCGGCGCGCGTCAGGGCGATCGACCAGCAGTTCCACCAACAGACCGTCCTCGAGAATGGCGACACGCGTCTCGCGCGGGGTCGCATTCACCAGGATTTCACGCTTCATGATTTCTGTTCGCGACCCGAGCGGCGGCGACTCCGCTTGACCCAGGTGGCGACGCACACGGTGATCCCACAGAACAGCCCGGCCAATCATCACAACTGCAAACGGCACGGACTACGTCGCGGGCTCCCCCACCCTGCGCGCCTGATCGTTCACGCAACGCACGCCCGGTGCGGTGCTCAACCGCGCGCGGCGCATGCGACATTCGCAGGGCGCTCAGCGGGCGGGAGGCACACGTCTCGGGGGAAACGTGGCTGCATGCGATCGATGCACGTCGGCGTGACGCGCGGTGGGGCGATCGGCGGGCGTCGGATGTCGGTACGCTGACCTTGTCCGGCCCCCGCCTGATACGCAAACGGCCCGCGAGTCGCGCGGGCCGCCGGCGCCTGATGCGACGGCTACGAAAGAACGGTGTTACAAGAATCGGAAAAACTGACCTACGCCCGAAGATTACCCGACTGCCGTCAGGCCAGCAATCCCTTCAGCAGGTGCCGACCGATCACAATGCGCTGGATTTCGCTGGTCCCCTCGCCGATCTCGCAGATCTTGGCGTCGCGCATGAACCGTTCGACGGGGTAGTCCTTGGTGTAGCCGTAGCCCCCGTGGATCTGGATCGCCTTGATGGTTGCCCGCATGGCCATCTCCGAGCAGAACAGCTTGGCCATGGCCGCTTCCTTGCCGAATGGCTTGCCGTTCTGTGCCAACCAGGCCGCGTGGTACATCAGGTGTCGCCCGGCCTCAATCTCAGTCGCCATGTCTGAAAGCTGGAACTGGATTCCCTGGAACGTGGCAATGGCGGCGCCGAACTGCTTGCGCACTGATGCGTACTTGAGGGCTTCGTCGAACGCCCCCTGCGCAATGCCGAGTGACAGCGCGGCGATGCCGATGCGTCCCGCGTCGAGCGTGCGCATGAAGTTCACGAACCCCATCCCTTCCGCGCCAAGCAGATTTTCGGCTGGGACCTCGACATTGTCGAACAGCAACTCGCGCGTGTCCGACGCGCGCCAGCCGAGCTTGTCCTCCTTCTTGCCCGACGTGAAGCCGGACATGCGCGGCAACTTGTCATCGTGCCCGACCCCGAACTGGCGGCACGCGTCGAGATCGCAGCTGTCCTTGGTGAGGATAAACGAGGAAATGCCCTTGGTGCCCTGCGAGGGATCGGTGACTGCGGTGACGACAAAGATCTCACCGACGCCTGCATTGGTGATGAAACGCTTCGATCCGTTCAGCACGTAGCAGCCATTCCGACGGACGGCTGTGGTCTTGGTGCCGCCGGCATCGCTGCCGGCGGTGTCTTCGGTCAAGCCGAAGCCTCCCAGGACGCGACCGGACGCCAGCAACGGGACGAACTTTTCGATCTGCGCGCGCGTGCCGAAGTTCACGATCGGCGACGTGCCCAACGTCGTGTGTGCGCTCATCGTCAGCGAGTGCGACGCATCAATCTTGCCGAGTTCCTCCAAGGCGATCATGAAACTGAGGGTGTCGAAACCCGCGCCGCCAACATCCTCAGACCAGGGCACCCCCATCAGTCCCAGCTCGCCCATGCGCTTGATGTTCTCCCACGGAAACGTGGAGTCGGCATCGTGCTGTGCCGCGACGGGCGCCACGTGATCTCGCGCAAACGTGCGGACCATATCGCGCACGGCTTCATGCTGCTCGGAAAAGTACAGACGGTCGTCCATGGGATTGTCTTAGTAATGTCGGGTGCGGGACAGCTGCTTCACCGTGCGCGCCACCGCGCGCTCAGGCAACTCGGCCGTGGTGCCAAGGCATCGATCGCACGCATTACAACGCGATCGTGCATCGGGGTCACCGAAATAGCGCAGAACGAACGCGCGACGGCAAGCGCGCGTTTGCGAATACTGCTGCATGGCATCAAGACGACTCATATCGGCGGTGCGTCTCCGCTCAAGCGCCTGCCAGTCAACGGGCATCCAAGTGGCTTGCGCGACACGCGCATTCAGGCGGAATCCTCCTCCCGTCCTCGCCCACGCGACAAACTGCTCGGATGCGAGACGCTCCAAGACAGGGACGAGTCCCATGGCCCCACCGAAACCCGGGGGCAGGCCGTCCAGATCGATGGACGCTCCGGCGGTGAGCCGTTTGCCGACGGCACGCCAGAGGGCACGGAGTACCTCCCTCTCGTAGTCGCGTTCGCCCACCAACTCCGCCGCAATGCGCTCCGGCGCCGCCAGAAGGCGAACCCACGTGCGTCCCATGGGCGGCGGCTCCACCGTGAGCGCGCCGGCCGCCGCCAAGACCCGAAGCGCGGCGCCCGCCTTCCGGCCTTCCGACTTGGCTGGCAATCGGTCAACCACGTCGTCCAGCGAGAGGCAGACAAAGCCTTCGCGATCGGCGCTCGCGCGTAGGACCCGCCACACGTGCTCAACAAGTGCCCGTTCGGGATTCGCACCGGCGATGAAGAACTCGTGTGTAAACCGATCGGGATAGCCGTGCAGCAACACGCACGTCCCAGGGAGACCATCCCGACCCGCTCGTCCGGCCTCCTGATAGTAGGACTCCAACGACCCGGGCATGGAGTGATGCACGACCAATCGCACATCCGCCTTGTCGATGCCCATGCCAAACGCACTGGTGGCGACGATGACGCGCGCGCGTTCCTTCATGAACGCGTCCTGCGCGTGCTGTCGCACGGTGTCATCGTAGCCCGCATGATAGGCGACCGCCTTGATGCGCGCGCGCACCAGCATCGATGTCACGCGCTCGACGGCCTTCCGGGTCGGGGTATACACGATGGCGGGACCCGGGGCATCGCGCAGCCACTTCACGGCCGCCCGATCCTTGTCCATCTGCGTGCGCGCTCGTGCGACGTGATAGGTGAGGTTCGTGCGATCGAATCCGCCAACAACGATATCGGGCGTAGTGAGCGCGAGGACGTGCACGATGTCCTCGCGCACGTGCGGCGTTGCCGTGGCGGTTAAGGCTACGGTTTGCGGCGAACCGAGGCGCTCGCGAATGGTG
>JBEBIR010000478.1:0-3463 GCA_040080315.1 Gemmatimonas sp. | reverse complement strand
AATCCGCCAACAACGATATCGGGCGTACTGAGCGCGAGGACGTGCACGATGTCCTCGCGCACGTGCGGCGTTGCCGTGGCGGTTAAGGCTACGGTTTGCGGCGAACCGAGGCGCTCGCGAATGGTGCGAATGCGACGGTAACTGGGCCGGAAATCGTGTCCCCACTCGCTAATGCAGTGTGCTTCATCAATGGCGAACAGTGACACGCCGATCTCAACGAGCTTCGAGAGCATGCGCCCGGCCTCCATCCGCTCGGGCGCCAGGTACAGCAGTTTGAGAGCACCGTCACGTGCGGAGGCCATGCGATTGGCGACATCCGACGACGTCAGCGTGCTGTTGATAAAGGCGGCTGCAATGCCACGGCGTGCGAGCGCATCGACCTGATCTTTCATCAGGGAGATCAGTGGCGACACAACGATGGTGAGGCCGCTCCGCATGAGCGCCGGCACCTGATAGCAGAGCGACTTGCCGCCGCCGGTCGGCAGAACGATGAGCGCATCGCGGCCCGAGAGCACGGACTGTACCGCACGAATCTGCGGCGGCCGGAAGTCCGGATAGCCGAAGCGAGCACGCAGGGTGGCGCGCGCACCGTCGAGGGTACCGAAGGATTGGCTCATCCGCCACGATACCGCTGATCGCGCAGAACATCACCATCATCGCAACGCGCGCCGTGTCGTTCGTGTGCCTACGGGGCGCAGGTCAAACACGACGGGCTACACAGCGCGCGCAAAATGCCCGCGTGTGAACGCCCCATCGAGGAGTCGCCGTGTGACCGCAAGATCGGCCACGCGGTCCTCGCACAGGGCATCGAGCGCCGCGCGATATCCGCGCACGATGTCCTGCACCGGATCGCCAGGGACGTTGAACACCAGCTGATAGCCCCGAACGCCGTGCTTCCACAGCGCCGGCAAATACTCGGACGCATCGATGGGGCGCGAGTGCAACAGCCGATTGCGGCAGGCCGAGTCGGTTGCCACGGCAAAGGTGTACCCGGCTGGATCGGTCAGCGCGACATTGGTGTGCTTCTGCACGCACAGGTCACGACACGTAAACGGCCCGCGATCGAACGCCGCCGACAGCACGCAGTGTTCGAGGGTCATGCCTTCGGGACGACCGTAGACGAGGACGTCGAATCCCTCGCCTCGCCACGGGGCGACCACGGAACCAAGTTCGTCTGTGGTGAGCTCAATCGACGCGACGATGCGACGCGCGCCCAATTCGAACAGCAGGGCGGCTGTGTGCTGGTTGAAGACATTCGCGGCATAGTCCGCTATGACGTCGCGACCGGCGCCGCCGAGTTCCGCGACCAGACCCAGATGACCCGACAGCAGCGGTAGATCGAGCGCCAGCCACTTGTCGAGTCGGCGACGCTCTTCGGGGCGGACGATGGTGGGAGTACGCAGTCGAAGGCCAATCCCCTGCCCGCTCAACTCGTCGCGCAGCGCCGTGACGCGCGCTAACGGCGGAGCCGGATGCCGCAGAAATGGATCGAACACGATCTCCGTTGCGCCACCAGCAGCAGCCTCACGCGCGTCATTCAGATCGTACACAATGGCGCGCATGGCGGTTGCGCTGGGTGCCGTCGCGGTCTGCGCCGGCGTGACAAGCGGCACGACCTCGGCAATGCGCGTTTCGCGCTCCACCGTAACACTCGAGCGAGCCCAACCCAGTTGTTCCTGCAACTGCTCTGTTGCGTCCTGACGCAACCGATTGAGTTCGCTCACTGGGAGGAACAGTCCCTCGCCCAGTGCTGACATGTCGAGTTGCCCCAACTTGAACGACGTCTCTCCGAGTCGGCCGAACTGTTCACGCAACTGGGACACATCGAGTGCGCGCGTGCTGGCCGGCGCCAGCGAGACGTTGCCGCGCACCGTCACCTCGATGTCGCCTGTGCGCCACGTTGCCTTGAGCGGACCGCCGGCCTGACCGAAGACGCGAACGTCCACGCGCGCGACGCCCACGCGATCGGGGATGGATACGTTTGCATACGACGACGTTGCGGTGCGCAGCAGTGTGACGTCGCTGGTCCGCACCACGCGCCACCCCAGCGGCACATGCTGTCGCGGCGCCGCCATGCGCACAGAAATGACCTGATGATGCACCCCAGCACGCACCGAGACGGTGCGCGCGATGCTCACCGTGCCGCCAACGGTAGCGCCGCCGCTGTCGTCCGGTCGTTCGAAGCCCAGTCCGTCGCCGACGGCGAGCGGGCGTGTGACCTCGACCACGAGATCACCGCCCTCACGACCAACAACCGTGCCCAACGTGACGCCGCGATTGTCCGGCTGGGTGCGGGTGATGTAATCGCGTCCCGCGCGTCCGCCGTACATCCCACCGGTGTTGCCACGACTGAAGATCTGTACCAGCGGCTCCACGTCATCCGTCGACGGCAACACGCCGGGCTCTCCTCGCGAGAGCGCGTCCAGCCACCCCCGATACGCGCGCGTCACGGTGGCGACATACTCCGGCTTCTTCTTGCGTCCCTCGACCTTCAGGCACCCGATGCCGAGTTTGGCAATAGCCTCCAGATGATCATGGGCCGCCAGATCCTTGGCAGAGATCAGATACCCGGAGTCGAGTGTCGCGCCCGTGACTTCATCGGTCAGGGTGTAATCCTTTCGACACGACTGTGCACAGGAGCCGCGGTTGGCCGAGCGTTCTGAGATCATCCCCGACATGAAGCATTGGCCGGAGTATGCGATGCACAACGCGCCGTGCACGAACGTTTCGAGTCCCAAGTCCGGCACGGCTTCGCGAATCTGACGGATGTCCTCGAGGGTGTTCTCCCGAGCCAGCACGACGCGCTCGACACCGAGGCGATGCATCACGCGCGCGCCCGCAGCGTCGTGCACGGTCATTTGCGTGCTGCCGTGGACTTCAAGTTGCGGGTACAGCTGCTGAATCAGACGCACCGCGCCGAGATCCTGCACGATGGCCGCATCAATCCCGAGATCGACGCACTCGCCGAGGTAGCTCAACGCCTCGGCCAACTCGCCGGGCTTGATGAGCACGTTGAACGTGAGGTAAATCCGCGCGCCGTGCGCATGCGCGATCGCGCAGGCCTGCCCGAGTTCCTCGAGCGTCAGCTGTGCTCCCTCGTCGCGCGCGTTGTACATGGACGCGCCCAGGTACACCGCATTCGCCCCATTCGCGACCGCCGCGCGTACGGCATCGAGCGAGCCGGCCGGTGCGAGCAACTCGGGAACGCGGGTCGTGGTCATTCGGCGAAATCTAGTCGGCCATCCAAGGGGATTGTCGCGTCGCTCGGAGTCCTGAAAACTGCAACCGCTTCCCACGGAAACGCTGGAACCAACCTGAAACAGCACGGATCAGACTCTCTAATGGTGTTGATCCGTGTGGTTTCCGCAGTTTCCGTGGTTTCCGTGGAGAGCGGTTCTGTTGATTCAGCGACCAGACTATTACTGTCGCGGCGACCGCGGTACAAAGCGAAGCAGTAGCGCGA
>JBEBIR010000041.1:0-14675 GCA_040080315.1 Gemmatimonas sp. | reverse complement strand
GTAGGGCTGCCGTTCAAGAATATCGATGATCTCCTGATCGATGTTGCCGCCACCATTGTACCGGATGTCGACAATGATCCCCTTCTTGTTGGAGAATTGGTCGATCTCGTTGCGGAACCGCGCCAGCGACGGTTGGTCCATGGAGCGAATGTGCACGTAGGCGATGTCGCCCTTCGTGTCCTTCTCCACCGTCTCGCGATTGGTGGCGACCCACTCTTCGTACTTGATGTCGGTAAGCGATGTGACGCTGGCAATACGCACCGTGCGCGCATTCTCCCCGCTCGCCGCCTTCGCCACCTTGACCGGGATGTACTCGTTCACCGTGGTGCTGAGGAGCTTCCAGTAGTTGTCGCCCGACTTCACGTCCGTGCCGTCGATCGACAGCACGTAGTCGCCTTCGGACAGGCCCAACCATTCCTTGTCGGCCGGACCCTCACGATAGATATGCCCGATGCGATAGCGCCCGGCGTCGCTGGGTTCGAGTTCAAACCCGAGATTGCGCGTGGTGTACACGCGCGGCATCGCACGACTGGGCGGGCCATTCACGCCAGTGTGCGACGCGTTCAGCTCGCCGATCATCTCGTTGGCCAGGTCGTACACGTCCTCATTGGTTCCAACGGAACGCAGCAACGGCTTGTACCGCAACTTGATCGCATCCCAGTCCCGGCCGTGCATCTTCTCGTCGTAGAAGCGGTATTTCATAACGCGCCACGATTCCTCGAACAGCTGATTCCATTCCGCACGGCGATCGACGCGCACCGCAAAATTGAACGCGACCGGGTCCGCACGCTGTGGTGTGGCGATGACGAGCTTGGAAATTTCCGTACCGACTGCCCCGCCGGCTGGAGCGCCATCACCATCGCCGCCCGCGCGAGGCGGTCGGCGGAAGAAGATTGCGCGCCGATCAGCCGTGGGCACCATACCCGGATACGTGCCGGCGGCAATGCGTCGACGATTCAGGCCATCGATTCCAATCGTGAAGAGTCCGGCGTTCGCGTCCTCCGGGTCAACCGGTGCCGCGCCCCGTCCGCCACCGAACCCGCCGCCGCCGCCCACGGTGAACGTGATCGATCGACCATCGCGAGAAAGAAAGTACGCGCCGACTCCGATGGCGCCGCGAGTCAATTGCATTGCGCGACGCTCGATGCCGTCGGCATCAATCCGCACCGCGAGAGTGGCGGGAGCCGCCGGTGTCGCTGCCGAATCCGCTCGCTCGCCGCGTGCGGCACCGCCACCCGCACCGACCGCGCGACGTTGCCGTTCACGCACCAACGGATCATTCGGGTCATCGGTGAGCTTGGCCAGTGAGGCCACGAACAGCTGCGCCACACCGTTGTCGCGTGACGACGTGAACACCACGTGCCGTCCATCGGGCGTGATGATGCCGTTGGTGTCGTTGAACGGATTGCGTGTGACGTTGACCTCTTTCTTCGCCCGCACGTCGAAGACGAAGATGTCGGCGTTCTGGTCGTCGTCGCGCTTCGTGTAGCTCAGCCAATTTCCGTCGGACGTGTAGGCGCCGATATTGAAGCCGCCCGCTTCATTGTGGGCCAGTTCGCGCGCCGCGCCGCCCGCGGCGTCCACTTCCCAGAGGCGGTTGGCGCCGGTGTATGCCAGCTTCTGCGAATTGGGCGCCCACACCAAATCGGCTTTCACTGACGCCTGTGTGGTCAGCTTGCGGCGTTGTCCCGACGCCATGTCGTACATCCAGATCTCTTCGTCGCCGGATTCGTCCGAGATGTACGCAATGCGGCGACCATCGGGACTCCAGAGTTGCGCGCGCTCGCGCCACGGCGAGTTCGTCACCTGCGTCTTTTCACCCACGCCACTTTCGGTGGGCACGATCATGATCTCGCCGTGAAAATCGACCGCGAGATAGTCGCCGCTCGGAGACGGAGTGAACCCGTCGGAACGATTGGTGGTGGTCAGTACGTCCACATCGTTCTCCTTCGCGTCGAACGCCATGCGGATAGCCAGCTTCTTCGGCTTGCCGCCCGGGACGTCCAGTGTCCAGAGATCGAAATCGTTCTCGTAGATGAGGTGACGTCCATCCGGCGAGATCGCCGGGAACTGCACGCCGTCTTCCTTGTGTGACGTCACCTGCTGCGGGGCGCCGCCGGTGGGCGGGACTCGCCAGATGTTGAAGATGCCGTCGCGCTCCGAGGCAAAGTAGATCAGCCCGTCGGCACCCCACATCGGGTGCACGTCGTGCGTCGCCGACTTGTACTGTTTGACGTCGGTGTCGGTGAGCTCAGTGATCTGCCCCGACTTGAGATCCTGCACGGCGATATCTGCGTTGCTGTTGCCGCGATAGCCCTTGCGCCAGTAACTGGGCACGGTGCGGTTGAACGCCACTTGCGTGGCATCCTGTTTGATCATGCCGGAGCGGCCGAAATCCATGGCCATCGGGCGCGGTGCCGATCCGTCGAGCGTGATGCGATACAGCGGCGATCCGAATGGATGCGTACCGCGGTTGCTGGTGAAGACGATCTCGCGTCCATCGGGAGTCCAGTAGAGCGCTTGGTCGTCGCCAGAGTGCCAGGTGAGCTGTTTGGGTTCACCGCCGCCCGCGGGTACCAGGTAGACGTCATTGTTGCCCATGCGATTGCTCGTGAAGGCGATCCATTTGCCGTCGGGTGAGAATCGCGGCATGATGTCGCGCGCCACGTTGGCGGTCACACGCCGAGGATTGGCGCCTTCGGCATCAGCGACCCAAATGTCATCCTGATAGGTGAACGCGATTGTTCCGTCGTTCGCGATGTGTGCGTAACGCGCGAACTTGATGGGTTCGGGGGCCTGCGCCGGGAGTGACCACGGGGCGAGAATGGCCGCGGCGGACGCGGCCTCAAGGAATCGGCGGCGAGCGATGCGCATTGGAGTGGGGAGAAGGGACGGACAACCAACCCCCGCAAACGTGCGGCCCGCTCGGTCGTCGCGCCAGAGCCGCGTCAGTCGCGACGAATGGCCGAGCCGCCGAAGGAGCCGAGCCACTGCCGGTATGCGCGAACACTGATCACACGATACGCCGGCGCGTACGCGGCCTCAAAGGCCGCGGAGTGATGCGTCGCGGCGAATCCTTCACGACGACGGTCACGAAAGTACTCCAGCACCCCCGCATCGCGTCCAATCGTCGACGACGCCAAGGCGCGCTCCGCGCAGACGAACTGCGCCGTATCACCGCGTACGCCATTCGCTGTCTCGACGAAAGCCTTCAGCAGTTGGGTCGACGAACCGCCTTGAGCCAGATACGGACGCAAGTGCACACGCATGAATCGACCGTCAGGCGGGAGGAGTTCGGTGTACGGCGAGCGGTACGGGGGTGGCTCAGGATGCTTTGACAGGCCGGAGATCTCCCGTTGCATCCACGCGCGGACCGATGCGGTATCGGGCACCGCATGCTCGCTTCCCATGATCCCTTGGTGCGCAAACTTGTAGAGATCCGCAGCCTCCGACTTGGGATGCGTGCGTCGATACGCCTCGAAGGCTCCGCGCCATGCGGGCACATCGCAGATCAGGGCACTGGCCATAGCCAGCATCAGCCAACGGCGATGCGCCGGGAGAATCAGCACGGGTCCAGATTTAATCGCAGCCAGCGACGGCGCTTTCCCATTGCACACGCCAACCAGCGGTTCCGCGCGTGAGCACCGCCGCGCCAAGCGCGACGCCGTCGTCGCGGCCGAACAGCAGGTGCACGTCGGGCGAGCGTCCCGCGCGGAAGGCCAACAACGGTTCCGCCACAACCAACTCGTCCTCGCTGCCTGACGCGCGCTCATGCCACGCAGCTTTCCACTGTCGCGCATCCGGTCCGGTCTGATCGACGACGATCACCAACCGTTCTTCCCGCGGCGAGTCTTCCTGGTTGACCCGCCGCGCCAGCGTGGCCACCACGAATTCGATATCCAGTCCCTTGGTCCTCCAGGCACGCAGGACCACAAACGGCAGACCACGAAACGTGGCTACCGTATCGTTCGGAAGTCCGGACGCAAGGCGCGTGAGGTCGATCGCCAGCCGCGCCGAGTCACGTGATGAAAGTCCCTCGATGGAATCGAGTGCTACCGGACTGATGCGGCCGCGCGGAAAGGCGGCGGTCCACGGCGTGCGGGGCGAACCCTCGAGTACGGACAATCGCGCGACCGGCCAGGCCGTGCACCCCGGTTCAACGTGCTGGGCGCCCTCCACCGTCAGGCGCGCCGCGCCAACGCGACCGCTGCGAGCATACAGTTCAAGCTGAGAGTCACCCAGCGTCATCCCCAGACCGCTTGTGTCACCGACAGTCAGTTCGGTGGCTTCCGGTCGCAGGAGCGAACCTGCCGTGAGTCCCCCATCAACCGTGGGCAGGACGAGGTACGCTCCGGCGTCGGCATTCCAGCCACTGGCGACCAGGTCCAACGACGGCTCAGTTCCCGAGCTGTCAATCGGAACCACGCGTACCGAGTCCTGCGCGCCCGGCGTCGGCGCACGATCACAGGCGAGCACACCGAGGCCGGCGAGCAGCATCAACGGACGGATCCGTCGAGCGGAAATTCGAACTACGTCACGTGACGTGCTGGACAGACTGGTGATCGACACAGACACTAATCTGTCGAAGTTCCCCCTCCATTACGAGACTCTCATGGCCACTGGCCAATCGGCACCCCGCGGCCTTCTGAATGCCATCGGCCTGCATCGCCCGGAACTGCGCGCCTGGGCCATGTATGATTGGGCCGTTTCATCGATGCAAACGGTGATCTCGACCGCCGTTTTTCCAATCTTCTTTCTCAAGGTTGCGGCGGACGGCCTGACGCCAGCGCAAGGAACACAGGCGCTCGGCGTCGCGAACACGGTCGCTGCGGTGTTCATCGCGGTCCTGGCGCCAATTCTCGGTGCGATCGCCGACTACAAGGCGGCGAAGAAGCGCTTTCTCGTGGGCTTCATGCTGCTGGGCGTGACGGCCACCGCGCTGATGTTTCTCATCCAGCACGGGCAGTTGCTCTTTGCATCCATTTTGTTCGTGCTGTCGATGGCCGGTGCGACGGGGAGCATGACGTTTTACGAGTCGCTGCTCCCGCACATCGCGAAGGAAGACGAGATGGACCGCGTGTCGACCGCCGGCTATGCGTTGGGATACATCGGTGGTGGTCTCTTGCTGGCGATCAATCTCGCGTGGATCAGCAACCCGGGCGCATTCGGTTTGCCGGCCGGCGAGGGGCTGACTCCCTCGCAGGCGACGCTCCCCTCTCGACTGGCGTTTCTCTCTGTTGGTGTCTGGTGGCTGCTGTTTTCCATTCCCGTGCTGCGACGCGTGCCGGAACCGCCGCGCACGATCGAAGCCGATGAGACCGCGACGGGTAACTCGTTTGTCGTGGCGTTCACGCGCCTTGGGGAAACCCTCCGCGAGCTGCGCAGCTACAAGCAGGCCGCACTCGCGATGCTGGCCTTCACGATTTACAACGACGGCATCCAGACCATCGTGAAGATGGCCACGGCCTTCGGTTCAGAAATCGGCATCGCGCAGAAAGACCTGATTACCGCCATCCTGCTGGTACAGTTCATCGGGATTCCGTTTGCGTTCGGCTTTGGCGCGCTGGCCGGCAAGCTGGGTACCAAGCGCTCGATCTTTCTGGGACTCGTGGTTTATACCGGCATCTGTATCTTCGCGTACGGCATTGATTCGACCCGCGAGTTCTACATTCTCGCGTGTCTGGTCGGCTTGGTGCAGGGCGGAACGCAAGCCCTCAGTCGATCGCTGTTTGCGAACATGATTCCGAAGCACAAGAGCGGCGAGTTCTTTGGCTTCTACTCCGTGTTCGAAAAATTCGGCGGCATTCTCGGGCCGCTGGTGTTCGCGGTCGCCGTCGGACAAAGTGGCAGCAGCCGAGTGGCGATCTTGTGGGTCATCGCGTTTTTCGTGGTGGGTGGCGCAGTGCTGGCCTTTGTGAACGTACCGGAAGGCGAACGCGCGGCGCGCGCCGCCGATGCGACGGCGAGAACCATTGGTAGCTAACCCGTCGCTCGCCCGTCCACACTCCGGCGGCTGAACCGCGCGTGCTGTACGAATCACTCAAACCGATCATCGGGATCGCGCTGCATTGGTATTATCGCTCGCTGAGCGTGGCCAATGTGGAGCGCATTCCGCGCGACGGACCGGTGTTCCTGGCCGCCAATCATCCCAACTCGCTCACCGACGCGATGGTCGTGGGTTGGATGTCGCCGCGACGCGTCCGCTTCACCGCGAAGGCCACGTTGTTCGGCAATCCGATCGCCGCGCGATTCCTGCGCGCCGTTGGCGTGGTTCCACTGCGGCGTTCGGCCGATGAGAAGAACGCGATTCGCGAACAGGCGCCGAACAGCGCGCTGCCCGATGCGGCGCGCAACGCCGCGTCGTTTGCGGCGGTCGCCGACGCGCTCGCCGAACGCGCCTGCATGGTCGTGTTTCCGGAGGGGAAGACGCACGACGAGCCCTACATGGCGCCCATCCGCACCGGGCTGGCGCGCATGGCGTTGATGGCCCGCGATGAGCGCGCGGTGCGCGGCGTTCGGATTGTGCCGATTGGCCTGCTGTTCGAGCGCAAAGCGGAGCCGCGCACGCGCATTCTTGTTCAAGTGGGCGAGCCGATCGACGTGGACGCGCTTGGCAGTGCGCCCTCCACGGTGGCGACGCTCACGGAACTGATTGATGAGCGCCTGCGCGCAATCACGCTCAATTTCGAAAGCCACGCCGACGCCGAACGTATTCAGTTGCTGAGTGAAACCCTGGCGGCGCTGGTCGAGCCGTCAACCAGCGTCGACGAGGGCGCGCCGCCACTGGCGCGCACCCTGGCACTGGTGCGTCGCATTGAGCGCGCCCAGCAGATATTGCGCGCGCGCCACAACGCCGCAACCACAACTCGCATCGAGGTGTTCGAGCACCGTCTTCGCGCGCTGCGCGATCGACTGGAACGCGAACACATTGATGTGCACGACCTCACGATCGATCTGACGGCATCACTCGGCGCGCGTTTTGTGCTGCGGGAGCTGGCGATTGCCGTGGTGATGGTACCGATCAGCCTGTGGGGACGGCTGACGCATGTCGTTCCCCTTCGCATCACCCGATATCTCGCGCTTCGCAACGTGCGAGCGCTTGATGAGCCGCCCATGCGCACGTTCCTGGTGGGTCTGGTCCTAGTACTGGCGTCGTACGTCGTGCTCACCACGCTGGTGGGACTGGCCGTCGGTCCGTGGTGGGCGCTGGCCTTCTTCGCGACGCTGATCCCGTCCGCCAGCAACGACCTGCGATACAGCGATCGCGTCAGGCGAGTCTTGTCGCGCGCGCGCGCCTATCGTCGGTTTCGCCGCGACCCCTCGTTGCGCGCCGCGTTGCTGTCCGATGCCGATTGGCTGCGCAGCGAAGCCGGAGCGCTGGAGGTACTGAGCACCGAGTACTAAGTACTGAGTACTGAGTACTCAGTACTCTGTCTCCGGATAGACCGGTCCGCCAAGATCCCAGTGCCAGGCCTCGCGTCGCTCGCTCGTTCGCGGATCGCGGAGCGGCTTGTATTGCAGGCGATCGGTGGGAATTCCGAGTGCGGCACCATACGCGATGAGGCGCTCGCGATCGGTGCTCACCAAATGCACCATCGGACGGCCAAACCAGATATGCCGGTGCAGCCACAGTCCGCCGTCCATCGCGTGAATCATGCCGTCGCGTCGCTTGGCGAACTCGCGCGTATCGGCGGCGCTGTTGACGGCGCGCAATCGCGCCTGACGGCGCACGGGATCTGGATCTTGAGCGATCGACGGGAGCGCGGGCATCTCACGCATCATAACCTTGAGATCCAACGCCATGGCAGGCACCAGACGAGTGCTCCAATTGCGAACGCCGGCCCGAATCCGGGCCGGCGTTCAGAGATGGTTGCCAGTCGGGGGCGCGCTACTGACAGGCCACCTGTCCCTCAGCGGTTGCGGCGCCGATGGGCGACGCCTGTCCGTAAAACACCGCACAGGTCAGTGGTGCGGCCGACGGGTGCGTTGCGGTGGCCGACCAGCCTCGCCCATTCGCTTCAGTGATCGTCAACACGACACCATTGGACGGGGAGAACGTCAGCGCTCCCATGCCAGGCGCATACGTCTCGTTGAAGTAGAAATAGTCCTCCTGTACTGAGGACAGGTTTCGCAGGTCGCTCTTGAGCGAAGACGCAAACGCCTTGCCCTTGGTATTCTGGAATTTCGGAATCGCGATGGCCGCGAGAATGCCTATGATCACCACCACGATCAACAGTTCGATGAGGGTGAAACCTCGCGCCCTGCGGGAGTTGGTCATGCGATTCTCTCGGTCGAAAGCTCGAAACGGCGAGGTCGGCGGGACCGACCGGCGGAAGTGCTAGCTCCGCCCACTGCCGACCTTCTAGAGCAACGCCGATGCCGCGATTTGCTCACCTAGGTAACTCTTTCACAGACAACCATTTAACCGATCTCTGGATTGCTTTCACGAGTCGTCGCGCTCTTGCACCACTCGGGATTCCATGCAAAGTGCAAGAGCGCAGCTCGTGAGGATCGGGGCCGCTCGGCGATCAGCTCTTCGCCGCTACCCAGTCTCGGCCCACGCCCATGTCGACCAGCAAGGGCACTTTCAGTGAGGTGGCTCCCTCCATCTCCCGCTTCACTAGCGCCCGAAGGGGCGCCTCTTCACCTGGCGCCACTTCGAACACCAGTTCGTCGTGCACCTGAAGGAGCATGCGAGAGCCAAGTTGCTCGCGTTCCAGTGCGTGGTGAATGCGAATCATCGCGATTTTTATCAGATCCGCTGCCGAACCCTGAATCGGCGCGTTGGCCGCGACCCGTTCGCCGAAGGCGCGCATGTTGCGGTTCCGCTCGGCCAGCTCCGGGATATACCGCCGTCGCTTGAACAGGGTTTCCACATATCCCCGCTGTTTCGCGCCCACGACGCACTGCTCCAGAAACGCCTTCACGCCGGCAAAGCGTTCGAAGTACGTCTCGATGAACGCCTTGGCTTCCGCATGCGGGACTTTGAGCTGCTGCGAGAGCGCGTGCGCGCCCTGTCCGTAGATGGTCGCGAAGTTGATGGTCTTCGCACGACCGCGCATTTCACTCGTGACGTCCGCCACCTCCACACCGAAGATGATCGCGGCGGTTTGCTTGTGAATGTCGCCACCGGCGCGGAACGCCGAGACGAACGCGGGATCATCCGACAGGTGCGCCAGCAGTCGCAGCTCGATTTGCGAATAGTCCGCCGACAGCAGCTGCCATCCGTCGCGCGCCACAAACCCGCGGCGAATCTCGCGACCCAACTCCCGTCGCACCGGAATGTTCTGCAGGTTCGGATCGCTCGATGACAGCCGTCCCGTGGCGGCGACCGTTTGATTGTACGACGTGTGCAAGCGTTGATCGCGCGGATTGATCATGCGCGGCAACGCGTCGATGTACGTGCCTTCCAGCTTGAACAGTTCGCGGTACTCCATCAGCAACGTCGGCAGCGTATGACCCTCCTCGGCCAACTCGAGCAGCACGCTGGCGTCTGTGCTCGGTCCGGTTGCCGTTTTCTTCTTGACGGGAAGTCCGAGCTTCTCGAAGAGAATTTTCCGTAGTTGCGGATTGGAGTTGATGTTGAATTCCTCGCCCGCTTCGCCGTAGATGGCCTGTTCGACCCTTTCGCGCTCCGCCTTGAATCGCGTCTTGAGCGAGGCGAACCACGCGAGATCGATGGCGATCCCCTCCCATTCCATTTGCGAGAGCACATCCACCAGCGGCACTTCCATATCGGCCAGCAATTCTCGCATGCCGTGATCGGTCAGCATGGGCTCGAACCGTGCGCGCAATCGCAACGCGACATCCACGCGTTCACACGCGTAGTCGCGCGCGGCATCCACGGGCACAACCGTAAAGGGCAGCTGTGAGCGGCCTTTGCCGCACAGCTGCTCCAACGACGTCACGGCATGCCCGAGAAATTCGAGTGCCAGCAGGTCAATCCCGTGAGCGCGGCGGCCCGGATCGAGCACATAGCTGGCCAGCATGGTGTCAAACTCCATTCCCGCTACACGCACACCGGCGGACCGCAACACCAACACGTGGTACTTGGCATTCTGGGCAATTTTCCTCACGCTCGCATCTTCAAGCATCGCGCGCAGCGGCGCCATCTCCGCTCCATCGAACGCCGGTAGGTTCACGACCTCCGTCGCTCCCGCGCTGATGCGATTGCCGGCGACGCCGGATTCTCCCGAGAGCAACAGCAAGTTGCCACCGCCATCGTCGGCCGCGTGCGCGAACGGCAGGTAGTACGCTTCACCAGGCGCGACCGCGATGGAGAGACCCACCAGTCCGGCGCGCAACGCGTCGGTGGCCACCGGCGAATCCGCGTCGGTGATCGTCTCGGTTTCGACGGCGATGTACGGCACCTCACGAATGCGCGTCAGCAGTGCGCCGACGGCGTCCATGGTGTCCACCGTGACGTATGTCGCGTCAGCCAGCACCGCGACGCCACTGTCGCTGGTGCGGATCCCGGGAGCGTCCGGACGACCAGAACTCACGGATGCGGGCGCGCCCTCGGGAGTCACGGGCGTGGCCCGAGCGACCGTGGAGGTTGCCGCTGTGGAGACGTCAGCGACGCCTGGATCCTTGAGCATCGATGTGAACTCGAGCTCGAGATAGAGATTGCGCAACGCCAACGCGTCCGGCGTGTCGACCGTGAGCACCGTAGGGTCCAGCGCGATCGGCACGTCGCAGCGAATGGTCACCAATTGCTTCGAGAGCCGAGCCGTGTCGGCCAATTCGAGCAGCGCTTCGCGCGGGCGCTTCTTGGTGACCTCAGCGGCATGCGCGAGGATCTCCTCCAGCGATCCGAATTGCGCGATCAATTCTTGTGCGGTCTTCTCACCAATGCCTTTCACTCCCGGCACATTGTCGGAGGTGTCGCCGACCATGGCGAGATAGTCGATCACACGTTCGGGCGGCACGCCCAGTCGTTCGCTGCCGTTCTCGACACCCACCCACGATTCCTCAACACTGGCGGGGCCGCCGCGACCTGGATTGAGCAGCCACACGCCTGGGCGCACGAGTTGCTGGAAATCCTTGTCGCCCGACACGATCACCACATTGTAGCCCGCCTCTACGCCTTTGATGGCGAGCGTACCGATCACGTCGTCGGCTTCGAAGCCCGGCACGGCCATGATCGGGATGTGATAGGCCGCCAGCAACTGCGTGATGCGTTCCAGGCCGCGATTGAAGTCGGCCTGCAACTCGTCGGTGAGTTTTTCCCGCGTCGCTTTGTACGCCGGATACAGGTCGTCGCGAAACGTCGCGCCGGAATCGTGCACCCATCCCAGCAGTTCCGGCTTATGGGTGTGCAGCAACCGCTTGAGAAAATTGGCGATGCCCCAGGCGGCCGATGTGTTCTCGCCACGACTCGTGCTCAGCGGCCGCGACAACAATGCGAAGAACGCGCGGTAGATCAGCGCGTAGCCATCGACCAGAAAGAGACGTGGCGCCTCAGGCTTGGCGACGTCGCTCACGGTTGGAGCGAGAGTTTGCGTCGGATCGCGTTCTCAAGCTCCGAGCGTCCGGATGTGCCCAAACGCCAGCGGCCGAATCCCGTCTGATCGAGAAACACCAGTTGCAGCCGCAGTGCGCGATACTCCCACACTTGCTGGCGCACACGAGCGTTGGGGTCCTGCAGCCCCGAGTCATACACGTTGTCGGGCTCACCGAGCGCCACGTAGGCGGTGCCGCGGTCGGTCTGCCATCCGCTCGGACCGTCATCCCGGTAGCGCTGGTTCGCCACGCGAATGCGCGCGAAATAATCACGCAGGCCTTCGTGTTCCGGTGTGCCCTGCACCGGATCGGTATCCTTGAGAAACTTGGCCCACGCTTCCGAACGCTGTGTTGGCGTCGCATCACGCAGCGGTTTGATGCGATCGATCGGCGCGAAATAGCGCAGGTAGTTGAGCATTTCCTCGAAGGTCGCAATCGGCAGGTCATCGCCAAGGCTGACGAGCAGCCGCGTGCGCGCCGTATCACTGCGGCCGGCCGACGTGACGACAAGACTGGATATGCCCACGCCGAGTCTGGTCACGGGCACCGCAATCGTGGTGCTGCGGACAGACAGACGTTCGGCGAGTTCGACGGTGCTGGTCCACAGTTCCTGATCGCCCTCTCCGACCACGCGCACGGTGACCGTCGCGGGCGCCTGCGGACCGACCGCTTCGAGATACACTGGCAGGAGCGAGTCGCTGCCGAATGTGACCGTGCTGCGCGGACGCGCCAAGAGGCGAGGCAACGAATCCACCGATGTCCGCGGGATCGCCTCGTAAACGGCAATCGGCGTGGCGAGCGCGCCCGCGCTCAGCCGAGGCACTTCGAGCGACACTTCCTCTCCGGCATTGCGCAATCCGGATTCATCCTTGAGACCGATCGCCAGTGAATAGCGGCCGGGGGCCAGTCGCAGGTACTGCTGCCAGATGATGCTTTCATCGGTGCGCGATGTTTCGCGAAAAGTCGGCACTTTCACTGACTCCGTCGCATTGACCTCTGCGACCATCGTCGGACCTCGGCGCACCTCGACACGCACGGAGTATTCCGCGGCGTAGCGATCGCCTTCCCGTGTAAAGGCCAGTGCGCGCGACGGAAGCGACAGGGCCAGAAGGACCAGCGTCGTATCCGGCGACGGCGCCGAGAGAAACGACGCCGAGGCCACAAAGGCCAGCGTTCCCGTCCCCGCAATGAGACCCATGGCCCGATACATCCGCTGCATTTCGCCGGCGCCTGTCAGTCCCGTGCTCAGCGCGCCTGGGAGACCACCCGGTCGCGTCGCGCCACCCGGCCCCGGTTCTCCGACGCTCCGGTTCTTGACACATGCGGAGAACACCATCGAGCAGCCGGCAGCAACGACGACAACGCGTCGCGCGCGGCGGGACGGGGCCCACGAAAGAAATGTCATATGTGATGAATTGCTGTCTTGCACGTGGCTGCTTTCCTGCGTTAGGTTCGCCTCGTGGCTATCGAGACGCTAGTTGGTACGACGCTGGCTGGATATACGATACGCGGAAAGGTCGGCGAAGGTGGTACTTCGACGGTCTTTCGTGCGGATCATCCCAAGCACGGCACCGTCGCCCTCAAAGTGCTGCGCGAAAAGCTGCAGCAAGATAAGACTGCGGTCGCGCGTTTCTTGCGCGAGGCGCAGTTCGGCGCACGGGTAGAACACCCCAACATCATCCGAACCCTAGATTACGGGCAGGAAGAGGGGCGGTACTACTTGGCAATTGAGTGGGCATCGGGAGAAATCCTCGATAAGCACGCTGACAAGTCGGGACCACTGCCGTGCCGCGAAGTGGCTGAAATCATGGCGCAGATCTGCAGCGCCGTGCAGGCGGCCCACGGCGTGAACATTGTACACCGCGATCTCAAACCCGAGAACGTGATGTACGATCCTGCCACCTTCGTAGTAAAGCTGCTCGATTTCGGCATCGCAGCCGACACCGAGGCCGCGCCTGACCAACGGCTCACGCGCGCGGGGTTCTTCGTCGGCACGCTGATGTATGTCGCCCCGGAAGCCCTTTCAGGTGAACTGGTTGGACCGGCGGCCGACCAGTATTCGCTGGCCACGATCGCCTACTATCTCCTCTCGGGTGTGCTGCCGTATACCGGCAAGTCACCGCGAGAGCTGTTTTCACAGCTCCTCACGCAACCGCCGGTCGCGCTGAATAAGGCCAAGCCAACCCTGACGTTTCCAGCGTCCATCGAGGCAGTGGTCATGAAGGCGCTGTCCAAGGCACCTGGCGATCGCTATCCGTCAGTGAAGGCGTATTCCGACGCATTCTCGGTCGCCGCCCAGGATTGCGACAAAGGCGGAAACGCCACCCCGCCGGCGGAAGACCCCAAGGGTGGCTTGATGGGAAAGATGCGCGGACTGTTCGGACGCGGTTGACGTGACTCCGCCGACGCTCGCGACCCTTATCGCCCTGCTCGCCACTCGATCGGCCAAGCGGGGCGATTTCGTTCTCGCCTCCGGCCGCCGGTCTGGGCTGTACATCGATTGCCGACTCACAACCATGAGCCCCGAAGGACAGCTCTTGATTGGTCGTCTCGGTTTGTCGGCCCTTCGGGACACCGGATGGCCCGTTGATGCCATCGGCGGCCTGACACTGGGCGCCGACCCAATCGCTTACGCGATTGCGCATGCCAGTGCGCTGGCTGCCGAACGAGGAGACGGCGAGATGGTTCGGGCCTTTACTGTTCGAAAAGAGGCCAAGCAGCACGGCACCGGCAAGCTGATTGAGGGCCCGTTTGTTCGGGGCGACCGAGTGGTGGTCGTCGAAGACGTGATCACCACGGGCGGCTCGGCGCTCAAGGCGGTCGAAGCGGTCAGAGCGGCCGGTGGAACGGTGGATGGGGTGCTGGCGTTGGTGGATCGTGAAGAGGGTGGCCGCGAGGCGATAGAGGCCGCTGGGCTGGCCGTGCGTTCCCTGGTAGGCGCATCAGCGCTACTGGCCGAGATGCCGGCATAGCACGACCGGGAGCATTCCGATACGCTGCAAGGGCATCAGGCGTCCTACGAGAGCATGCCGACGCCCGCCCACTCCACCCGCGCCCCCAGCGTCCTGACGCTCTTCGAAGAAGAGCGCGCCAAGGACCTCGCCACCTTTCGCGTCGCGGGCCGACGACGGTTCTGGAGCACGATCTTCATCGCCGGCGTCCTCCTCGCGGGG
>JBEBIR010000477.1:0-3477 GCA_040080315.1 Gemmatimonas sp. | reverse complement strand
CGCTTGCGCGTGCAGGCAGCGGAGGCGTCGGTTGACGAACTGCTGCGGAATCTCGTTGAGCAGATTCGCTATGCGGATCATCTGCGCGCTGAAGGACCAGAAGGTCTCGATCGACTCGACAACGTGCGGGAGATGATCGCGGGTGCCGCCGAAGTCGTCGCCGACGATGGCGGAGAAGTCGGTCTCACGCCGCTCGATCATTTTCTGCAGAAGGCCACACTGGTGACCGGTGTCGATCGACTCGATCCCGATGCGGATGCCGTGACCATGATGACCATGCACAACGCCAAGGGGCTCGAGTTTCCGCTGGTGTTCGTGTCGGGACTGGAGGATGGACTCTTTCCGCTGGCGCGCGCCGCGGAAGATCCGAAGCAGCTGGAGGAAGAGCGGCGGTTGTTCTACGTGGGGATCACGCGCGCCGAACGCAAGTTGTATCTGACGTGTGCCGAGCAACGCCGCCGAAACGGCGAGATGATGTTTTCGATCCCGTCGCGGTTCTTGCGCGCCATCACGGCGTCGCTGGCTGAGCGTCAGAAGTCCGCGCGTGCGCACGCCGAAGGTCGCGGGAGCTACCAGCGGAAACCGTCGGGCGACGACGGATGGGGGCGCAGCAAGTACGATCGCAGCGCCGGCCCTGCCGGCGCGAAGCGCGCAATTGGACCGTATGGCAGCGCGACCTATCGCGGTGGCGCGGCGAGTGGTGAAGTGCCGTTCGGCAAGGCGCCGGTCCAGTGGAGCGATCGCAAGGAACGTGCGCGCGTTCCCGAACCTGAAGATGAGTCGCAGGACGCGCCGATGCTGGCGCTGGGCGAGCGGGTGCGTCACGCGAAGTTTGGAACGGGCACCATTGCCGAGCTGACCGGTTCCGGACGCGATGCGAAAGTGCGCATCGACTTTGATGACGAGGACATTGGGCGCAAGACACTGGTGGTGGCGCAGGCAAAACTCGAACGAGGATGGGAATAGGTGAGTATCTCCGAATCCGACGTGCGTCACGTGGCGGCACTCGCGCGACTGGGACTGCGTGCGGAGCGCATTCCGTCGCTGGTCAACGAGTTGAACGGCATTCTGGCGCACATGGATGTGTTGCAACGAGTGGCGCTGCCCGATGGCGAGATGGGCGCGCGCGACGCCGATGCGATGCCGTTGCGCGACGACCAGGCAGTGCCAGGCGTGCTGGACGCCGAACGGAACGCGTTCGCGCCGGCGATGCGCGACGGCTTCTTTCTGGTGCCTCGACTCGATACGCACGGTACGGCCGGCACCAGCGCGTCGGCTGACGCGTCGGAACACGCATGAGCCATCCTGAGGGAACAGCCTTGGCCGACGCGTGGCTCGACCGCAGCGTCTCGGCGATGGCTGCCGCCGTGAACGAGGGACTCTGCGATCCGCGCGATGTGGTCGGCGCGGCGCTGTCGCGGGTGCATTCGCGATCCGCCGGTCGCGACGGGCTGAATGCGGTGCTGGCTGTCGATCCCGATGGCGCCGCGCACGATGCCGATACGGTACAATCGCGCATCATGCGAGCGACCGCGCTTCCGCTGGCCGGCGTGCCGCTGCTGGTGAAGGACAATATCGCGACGCGTCGGATGCCCACCTCGTGCGGATCGCGGGTGCTCGAAGGGTACGTGAGTCCGTATGAGGCCACGGTCATTCAGCGTTTGCGCGAGGCCGGTGCCATCGTCATCGGCAAGACGAACATGGACGAGTTCGCGATGGGATCGTCCACCGAGAACAGTGCGTTTGGGCCAACGCGCAATCCGCTCGACCCCACGCGCGTTCCAGGGGGTTCATCCGGTGGATCGGCCGCTGCCGTCGCCGCAGGCGTGACGCCGGTTGCGCTGGGGTCCGAGACCGGCGGGTCCGTGCGACAGCCCGCAGCGTTCTGCGGCATCGTGGGCGTGAAGCCGACCTACGGACGCGTGAGTCGCTATGGGTTGGTGGCCTTCGCGTCGTCGCTGGATCATATCGGCGTGTTCGGTCGTCGCGTCGACGACGCCGCGCGTGTCTTCTCGGTCATCGCCGGCGTCGATGCGCGCGATGCCACGTCAGTCAATCGACCAGTGACGGAAATACCGCTGGCACCCGATGCCTCACTGTCGGGCGTGGTCATCGGTCGTCCCGTGGAATATTTCCCCGACTCGCTGGATCCGCGCATTCGAGCGTTGTGTGATGCATCGCTCGAACAACTGCGCGCCCGCGGCGCCGAGGTGCGCGACGTGCAGCTGCCTAACACGTCTCTGGCGATCCCGGTGTACTACATCCTCGCGCCCGCCGAGGCGTCGAGCAATCTGGCGCGGTTTGATGGCGTGCGATATGGCGTGCGCGCGAGCGGCGAGACCCTCCGCGACATGTACGAGTCCACGCGCTCCAAGGGCTTCGGGCCGGAAGTGACGCGTCGCATTCTGCTGGGGACGTATGTGCTGAGCGCGGGCTACTACGACGCCTACTATCGGCGCGCGCAAGCGGTTCGCGCGCTGATCGCCAACGATTTCGCCGAGGTGTTTGCCTCGGGTGTTCACGTGCTGTTCACCCCAACGACGCCCACCACCGCGTTTCGCCTCGGCGCCGTCTCCGATCCGTACGAGATGTACCTGAGCGATATCTTCACCGCGACGGCCAATCTCGCTGGTGTGCCGGCCATGTCGCAGCCGATTGGGCGTATCGACGGCTTACCGGTCGGTGGTCAGTTGCTGGCTGCGCACTTTGACGAGGCAACGATGTTTCGCGTCGCGTCGGTGCTTGAAGATGCGCTGGGTGCGGAGGCGCATCGATGACGAGCGAATCCGCCATCGCGCCAGGCAATGCCCGCGCGCGATACGAACTCGTGGTTGGACTGGAAGTGCACTGTCAGCTGGCCACTGACACGAAGATCTTCTGCGGTTGCCGCACGTCGTTCGGCGACGCCCCGAATCGCAACACGTGTCCCGTCTGTCTGGGGCTTCCCGGCGCGCTGCCGGTGTTGAACGCGCACGCGGTCCTGCTGGCCACGCGCGCGGCGTTGGCGCTCGGCTGCCAGGTGCACGAATCGTCGATCTTCGCGCGCAAGAACTACTTCTATCCGGATCTGCCCAAGGGCTACCAGATCTCGCAATTCGATCGCCCACTGGCGACGGCCGGCGTCATCGATGTCGGCACTGACGCGACGCACGCGCGGCCGATTCGCATCACGCGCGTGCACATGGAGGAGGATGCCGGAAAATCAATACACGATCGATTCGACGGATGGACCGCGATTGATCTCAATCGTGCCGGCACGCCGCTGATCGAAATCGTCTCCGAACCCGATATCCGCTCGTCGTCGGATGCGGGGAGCTACTTACGACAACTGAAACAGATTCTGGAGTATACGAAGGTCTCCGACGCGAACATGGAAGAGGGGTCGCTGCGCGTCGATGTCAACATTTCCGTTCGGCGCGAGGGCGATCCGCAACTCGGGACGAAGACCGAGATCAAGAATCTCAACACGTTTTCGGG
>JBEBIR010000476.1:0-3488 GCA_040080315.1 Gemmatimonas sp. | reverse complement strand
AGCCGACTGCGGAACTACAGACAGCACGACTGAAGACGGAAGACGTGAGACGCAGACTTTGAATGCCGCGCTCTTTATTTCCGTTTGCCTGATCGCGGCTTGCGGGCTGATTTACGAGCTGGTTGCCGGCGCGCTTGCATCGTATCTGCTGGGCGATAGTGTGACGCAGTTCTCCACGATCATTGGCACGTATCTGTTCGCGATGGGTGTGGGGAGCTGGCTCTCGCGGTTCATCGGCAAGGGGCTGGTGACGCGATTCGTCGTCATCGAGCTGTTGGTGGGCGTGATTGGCGGATTCTCGTCGCTGGTGCTCTTCCTGGCGTTCGCGTATACCGACGCATTTCGATTGGTGCTGTACGGAACCGTGATCCTTATTGGAATCCTGGTCGGGCTTGAGATTCCGCTGCTCATGCGCATTCTCAAAGACCGCTTCGATTTCAAGGACGTCGTGTCGAACGTGCTCACATTCGACTACATCGGTGCCCTGTTTGCCTCACTGCTGTTTCCGCTGCTGCTGGTGCCCCGGTTGGGGCTCGTTCGTTCGGCGATTGCGTTCGGGATTGTGAATGTGCTGGTCGGGCTCTGGAGTACCTGGCTGTTTCGTGATGTGTTGCCGCGTCGCCGCGCGCTGCAGGTACTGGGCTTTTTCTCGCTGGCGCTGCTGGGCGCCGGGCTCTGGCAAGGGCAGCGCATCACGACGCTTGCTGAGGAAGGGATGTATGCCGACCCGATCATCCTGGCCAAGGACACGCGGTACCAGCGCATTGTGCTCACCAGTTGGAAGGACGATCTGCGATTGTACCTCAACGGACATCTGCAGTTTGCGTCGCGCGATGAGTATCGCTACCACGAGGCACTGGTGCATCCCGGACTGGCGGCCGCGCGGTCGCGCGCCAATGTGCTGGTGCTTGGCGGCGGAGACGGGCTGGCCGTTCGCGAGATCCTCAAGTATCCCGATGTCGCACGCGTGACGCTGGTTGATCTCGACGACGGCATGACGTCGCTTTTTCGCACGCATCCACGGTTGACCGCGCTGAATCTCGGGTCGCTGAACGATGCGCGCGTGCGGGTCATCAATGCAGACGCGTTTACCTGGCTTGACGCCACCCCGGCGCAGTTCGACTTCGTGGTGATCGACTTTCCGGATCCGTCCAACTATCACGTGGGGAAGCTGTACACCAGTGCGTTCTATCGGTTGGTGAAACAGCATCTTGCCCCCGGCGCGTTTCTATCCGTGCAGAGCACATCACCCATGTTCGCACGACAGTCGTTTTGGAGTATCGTGGCAACGCTCGAGGGCGCGGGACTTCGCGCCGCACCGTACCACGTGTATGTGCCGAGTTTCGGCGAATGGGGATTCGTGCTGGCGGGCGCTGAGTCATATGCACTGCCCACGGCATTGCCGACTGGCCTGCGTTATCTGACACTCGCCTCAGTGCCCGCGCTCTTCGAGTTTCCGATGGACATGGGCAAGGTGGCGGCATTGCCGAATCGGTTAAACGACCAGGTGCTGGTCAGGTACTACGAGCACGAGTTCGACGCGATCAACAGATGAAGAAGCGCGAGGGTCTCGAGTCTCAAAGCCGACGCGACTTCCTCACCGTGCTGGTTGCCGCGCCTGCGATCATCGGCCTCGCGCGAAAGAGCGGCCCCGCCATCACCGGCGGATTCGTCGATGACAATGGCGCGGTTGGTCATGCGATACGCGATGGAACGCTCACGTCGCGGGTGCGCGAGCAGCGCCGCACCTCCGTGGCAATTGTTGGCGGCGGTCTTGGTGGTCTGTCGGCGGGCTGGCATCTCGATCGGCTCGGTCTGCGCGACTGGTTACTGCTGGAACTCGCCGACACCGCTGGCGGCAACGCGCGATCCGGGCGAAACGATACGGGCCGCTATCCGTGGGGTGCGCACTACCTCCCGGTACCGGGTCCACAGGCCACGCACGTGCGAGCGCTGATGCGCGAGCTTGGTGTACTCGATGCGCAAGGGCAGTGGGACGAGCGCACGCTCTGTCATTCGCCGCAGGAGCGCGTGTTCCAGCACGGCCGATGGCATGAAGGCACTGAACCGCTCGATGCGCTGCCGGCCAGCGAACGGGCGCAGTTCGCGCGCTTCGACACGCTGTTGGGCGAATGGCGTGAGAGTGGTGCGTTCAGCGTTCCATCGGCGCTCGGGCATGCGCAACTCCGGTCGGGCCGCATGGCGCGCGCTCATTCCGACGCCGTGCGCGCGCTCGATGCACAGACCGCCGATGCGTGGATGCGCGCACAGGGCTTCACGTCACCCGCGTTACGCTGGTGGGTGGAGTACGGCACGCGCGACGACTATGGTGCATCTCTGCGTCAGGCAAGTGCGTGGGCGGCCGTGCACTACTTCGCCGCGCGTGAGCACGAGGAGCAAGGTCCGCTCACCTGGCCCGAGGGGAATGACTGGATAGCGAACAAGCTGGCAGCCGGCGCCGGCAGTCGCGTCCTCACGCGCGCCCCCGCCTTGCATCTCGAGCGACGCGGTTCGAAATGGGTGGTGCGAACACCGCTCGTTGACGTGACGTGCGACGCAGTCATCTGGGCGGCGCCGCTGTTCGTGCTGCCAAAGGTCTGTCCCGCGGTTCGCCTTCCCGTCATCCTCGACTATGCCCCGTGGGTTGTGGCCAATCTCACGTTGCGAAGGCCGCCGCTTGAACAGGGAGCGCCGCCCGCCTGGGACAATGTCATTTACGGCAGTCCGTCACTCGGCTATGTCGATGCGGGACATCAGCATCTTGGCACTCGATCGGATCGTCGCGTATGGACGTGGTATCACGCGGTGGTTGATCGACCCGCCGCTGATGGCCGTCGATGGATGCAGCAACGACCGTGGAGCGCGTGGCGCGATGAGATTCTGCGGGACCTGTCACGGGCGCATCGTGACATCGCCGAGTGCGTGGAACACATCGACATCATGCGCTGGGGTCATGCCATGGCGAAGCCCGTGCCTGGCGTGATCGAGCGCGTCGAACAGATGCGACAGTGGTCACCGGCACCCCGCGTGTACTGCGCGCATGCCGATCTCAGTGGTCTCAGTCTGTTCGAGGAGGCGCAGTGGCATGGGGTGACCGCGGCGGAGCAGGTCGCGCGGGAGGTTGGGCGAGGTGGGTAGGCGCCCGAGGCGATGCAGACGTTGCCCTGCGTTGACATGCCGTCCCGATACTCACATGCTTGAAACATGATACACGCTGACGATCAGACCGCGAACGCGCTCAAACGCGCCGTAGACGGACAGTTCCGAGTCGATCGCGAGATTGGTCGGGGCGGCATGGGCATTGTGTACTGCGCGTTCGACGAGCAGTTGCAGCGCGCGGTCGCGATCAAGACGTTGCCACCGCATCTCGCCGCCGACGCGCAGGTGCGCAGCCGGTTCCTGCGCGAAGCACGCACGGCCGCCCGGTTGTCGCATCCGAACATCGTGCCGATCTACACCGCCGCCGAGCGCGACGGCGTGGTGTACTT
>JBEBIR010000475.1:0-3495 GCA_040080315.1 Gemmatimonas sp. | reverse complement strand
GCGCGTCGGAATTGCTCGGGGATCTTTGGACGGAAATGGGAGAACACACCCAGATGCGTTTCGAGCGTCTCAGCCGAATTGAGATCGTGTCGATATCGGCCGCGCCACCGGAAACTGGTACCGACGGCATGCTCGACACCCGTGAGGTCGACGCCACGCGCCGACAGGACTTCCAGTTGCGCGAGGGGATAGTCGTCGCCGACGACACCCACCAACTGGACCGGCGCGAAGTGCGATGCGGCGGACGCGAAGAAGGTGCCTGATCCTCCCAATACGTCATCGGCGCGACCAAACGGTGTCTCCACCGAATCGAGCGCCACGGACCCCACCACCAGGACGGTACTGGCGTCACTCCTGCTCACATGCGCTCCGGCGCCGAAAGTCCAAGAATGCGCAGTCCGGCCGCGAGTCCCAACTGCGTTGCGCGCGCCAGCACGAGGCGCGCACGCGTGATTGCCTCGGGTTCTCCGAGGACATGATGTTTGTGATACCACGTATGCGCCGCGCGCGCCGTTTCCTGCAACCACGCGGCCATGCGATGCGGTTCCAGATTCTCGGCCGCGCCGCGCACCATCGCCGGAAAATCCAGCAACTGCTTGATGAGTTCCTGCTCGGCCGGTTCCGCGAGGACCGCGAGATCGACGCCATCAGCGCTCACGGTGGTCGCATCGATCTCGCCGACGCGGAAGATGCCGCACATGCGCGCGTGCGCCATCTGCACGTAGTACACCGGATTCTCCTCCGACTGACTGCGCGCCAGATCGATGTCGAACACCAGTTGCGAATCGCCGCGTCGCATGAGGAAGAAAAAGCGCACCGCGTCGCGACCAACTTCGTCGATGAGATCGCGCACCGTCACATAGGCGCCCGCGCGCTTGGAGATCTTCATCTCCTCTCCGCCCTTCATGACGGTCACCATCTGATGCAGCACGTAGTCCGGGTAGTCCTTGGGAATGCCCATCCCCAGTGCCTGCAATCCCGCCCGCACGCGCGTGGTCGTGCTGTGATGATCGGCGCCCTGCACGTTGACGGCGCGCTGATAGCCACGCTCCCACTTGGTAACATGATACGCCACATCGGGAAGGAAGTACGTGTACTCGCCGCCCTTCGCCGCACTCTTCTTCATTACGCGGTCCTTGTCGTCACCAAATGCCGTCGTGCGCAGGAACAGCGCCCCGTCCTCCTCAAAACTGTACCCCGAGGCGACCAATGCACGCACCGTCTTGTCGACGCGACCATCAGAATACAGCGAGCTCTCCAGATAGTAGGTGTCGAAATCGACGCCGAACGCCTGGAGATCGAGATCCTGCTCATGACGCAGTGCCGCCACGGCGAATGCGCGCATCGCCTCGAGATCATCGCCCGCCGCGTCGTCGGGATGTTGTGCGACGTAGTCCTGTGCGATCTCGCGGATGTATTCCCCGTGATACCCACCCTCGGGAATCACCAGTGGCTGCCCGCGCAATTCGCGCACGCGGGCCTGCGTGCTGCGAGCGAGATTGGCGATCTGCGCGCCCGCGTCGTTGTAGTAGAACTCGCGATCAACGTCCCACCCCGTCCACTCGAACAAGGTGCTGATGGCGTCGCCGAGCGCGGCTTGTCGCCCGTGTCCGACATGCAGCGGACCGGTGGGATTGGCCGACACAAACTCCACCACCACGCGCGCGCCGTGGCCGAGATCCATGTGTCCCCACGTCTCGGGATTGGCGAGGATGGGCAGCAGACCCTTGGCGAGGTATCCGGCGTCGAGTCGAAAATTCAGAAAGCCCGGTCCGGCAATCTCAGCACCCGATACGCCCACGGTCGCCATGTCCATCGCCGCAATCAGCGCCTCGGCGATGTCGCGCGGCTTTCGCCCAAGGGGTTTCGCCAGCGTCATGGCGATGTTGGTGGCCCAGTCACCGTGCGCGATATCGCGCGGGCGTTCCAGCACGGGTGCCACATCGGTGGGAGCACCCAGTGCGCGCGCGGCGCGCGCGATTTCGGCGCGAAGCGCCTCAGCGTGATTCACGTGTCGGAAGTCGCGGTGAACAGTGCTCGCGGAGATCAGTCGCTTTTCGGCGACGCGGGAGGGCTGGCGACCGGCTTGCTGTCGGACTTCTTGCTGTCGCCCTTGCTGTCGCCTTTGCTTTCACTCTTGCCTTCGCTCTTGCTGGAGCCGGCGTCCGACCCACTGGAGGCGCTGGACTCGCTCTTTTCACTGGTGCCGGCGGTGCGCTGGTCCTTCTTGCCGTCCTTGCCGTAGTCCGTGATGTAGAAGCCGGAACCTTTGAACAAGAGTGCAGCGCCGCCGGAGATGATTCGCACCGCCATCCCGTCGCCGCTTGGCGAGGGAATCTCGGCCGGCACTTCGGAGATCTTATAGATGCGTTCGATGATCGTGCCGTCGGGGCAGCGGAACTCGTAAGTCGGCATGGAATCGAAACTTGGACGATCGTGACGGGGGGCGACGCAATCATGAATTATAGCCGACTGGCGCAGGTGGTTCAATTGGCGACGAGGGAAAACGGCGGGAGAGGGTGAGCAGAAGGGAGGGGTGAGCAAGAGAAGGGGTGAGCGCGGGAGCGGTGAGCCGGTGAGGGTAGGACTGCCCTCACCGCTCGTCGCTCCCGCGCTCACCCCTTCTTTTGCTCACCCCTCTCTTTCAACAAACCACAACCGACTTATGACACGTACAGCACCGCATCCCCGGGCGTGTACGTCACGCGCAGTGCGTTCAGGGAGCTGGTTCGTTGCGGCGAATTGGGCAGCAGTACCCCATTCGCATTCCACAATGCGCCGTGGTTTGGACAGCGGAAGCTCTGACCATTCTGGACTTGAATGGTCGTGCCGGCATGCGGACAAGTCATCGAGAACGCGGCGAAGCTGGTGGCACCGATGCGCACCACGGCGACCGACGAGAAGTTGAGCGTGCCGACGCTACCGGCCACGCCACCAACGTTGGCGAGCGCAGGCCAGGCGGATATGGTGACGGCCAACCCGCTGTTGAGGACCGTCAGCGTCACGGCGAGCGAGCGTGATGCGACTCCGGCGCCAGTCACGGTGACCGTCGCCGTGAACGTGCCGACGGGAATGGCGGCGGTGAGAGGACGGACGGTCAGTGTGCTCGGTGTCGACGTTCCACTCAGCGAAGAGGTGGACAACCAGCCGGTGGCTCCGGGACCATAGGCGATGGTCATCGCCAGGCCACCGATAGTTCCCGCGCCGGAGTTGATGACTTGCACAGACTTGGCGGCAGGGGTCGTTCCCACGTCAGCCGAAAAATTCATCGTCGCGCTGGAGAGCTGCACGGCCGGCGGTGTGGTCGTGTCGATCACAATCAACGTGACCGCGATGGTCTGCGCCTCGTTGCTCGCGCCGGGAGCGGACACACCGACCGTCGCGGTATATGTGCCTGCGCCAAGCGTGCCGCGCGCGACGGTCAACGTGAGAATCGATGGCGTGGCCAGCGTGGAGAGCGTTGCGGCGAGCCAGCCTGACGATTGGTTGTTGCCA
>JBEBIR010000474.1:0-3503 GCA_040080315.1 Gemmatimonas sp. | reverse complement strand
GTCGGCGTAGACACGCCTACGACGCTACCACGCGAAGCCGCACTTGGAACTCGGTGCGACCCGGCACTGAGTCGACGGCAATTTCTCCCTCGTGTCTTTGTAACAGTCGCCGGACAATGTCGAGCCCAAGTCCAGTGCCCTTGCCCACGCCTTTCGTGGTGAAGAAGGGGTCGAAGATCCGTCCGACCACCTCAGTGGGAATGCCGGGACCGTTATCGATGATGCGGACGACCACACGCCCCCGCTCCAGTGCGGCGGCCACGTCGACGCGACCGTTGACGGCAACCGCGTCGAGGGCGTTGTCGATGAGGTTCATCCAGACCTGATTCAGTTCTGCCCCCACGACATGGGCCCGCGGCAGATCGTCGGGAAGCGACAGCTCGACGTGCACCGATTTGGCGCGAACTTTGGACGCCAGCATCGTCAACGTGTCGGCGATGCCTTGGCGAATGTCCACTGGCTCGGGCGTGGGTGCGTGATCCATATACGTGAAGCCCTTCACGGCGCCCACCAGATCGTGAATGCGCGTCGCGGCCATCTCGATATCGGCGGCGAGCGTCCGCACATTGCATCCGGCGGCCATCCACTTGAGCGTGGCGTTCAGCACGTCGCCATCAACGATCGACGCCAGCGTATCGACGGCTTCAATCGTCACACCGGTTTCGGCCAGCGGACCGGCGCAGCGCTCATCAGCGCCATGATCGGCCAGCCACTCGAGAAACTCATCTTCTCGATCCGAGCGTCCAACCGCCGAGCGCATCATGGTTGGCGCCGCCTTGAGGCACATGACGCGGATCTCATCGATCGCCGCCAGTTGCTCCGCCGAAAGGCGCGCCTCTCCGAGCTGTCGGGCGGCCGTCTCGGACGCATCAATGCTTTCGGTGAGCAGCTTGGCGCCGCGGACCACCGCCGACGCCGGATTGTTCAACTCGTGCGCGAGCCCGGCTGCCAGTTTGCCGAGCGATACCAGCTTCTCGTCACGCAAATCGTTCGATGTGAATTGCCGCGCGCGGTCCAGCATCGCGTGCACCATGACCGCCGTGATCGCCGGGCACTCCCGAATCATCTCTGGAAAATGTTCGCGCAGCACCTCCAACTGCTCGGTGGCCTCCTCAGCAATCACATCGCCAGGCGGATTCGTGCCACGCGAGAACGGCAGGAGCCCGCTCACATCGCCGGCACCCCATTCGATGATCTTGTGTAGACCTGCTCCGCGATCCACGCGAATGGCGAGGTGCCCCGACAGCACGATATTCAGCATCGGCGCACTGACACCACGCTTGAGCAACGTTTCACCGGCGGCGAGTCGCCGAAATGTTCCGTGCGCAATCAGCCAGGCATGTTCATTGGCGGGTGCCGCGCCAAGCGCGCGGTGTTGTGCCAATCGCTTCATCAAAACCTGAGCCTCGGGTCCGTCAATCATGGTCAGACGGTCCTCAGGTAGCGATGCACCGAGTACACGGCGGCCGAGCCCTCGCCCACCGCTGCGGCCACGCGCCGATTCGCGCCGGCGCGTACGTCGCCGGCGGCGAACACGCCAGGGACACTGGTCTCAAACGCGTATGGTGCGCGCGCCAGCGGCCAACCGCGCGGTCGGCCGTGTTCCATGGGGAGGTCGGTGCCCGTGATCACGAAGCCGGCTTCGTCGCATTCCAGCACATTGGAGAATGCGTCGGTGTGCGGCTGCACACCGATGAAGATGAACATCGCCGACAGCGGAATCGTCTGCAGCGCACCCGTTTTGATCGACTTGAGGATCACGGCCTGGAGTTCACCGTCGCCCTCTACGCCATCCACTTCCACTTCCGTCACCACGTCGATGTTTGGTGTCGCCCGGATGCGCTCCACGAGGTAATTCGACATCACTGGAGCGAGGTCGGGGGCGCGAAGGATCATCGTGACCTTGCGCACGTAGCGCGAAAAGAACAGCGCGCCCTGGCCTGCGGAGTTGGCGCCACCCACGATGCAGATATCGCGGTCGCGATAGCGCGCGGCTTCGGTCATGGCTGCGCCGTAGTACACACCAACGCCCTGTAGCGCCTCAAGGCCGGGGACGTTCAGCGTCTTCGCACTCATGCCGGTGGTGATGATCACCGTGAAGGTGGTGAGTTCGGTGCCGTCCGCGAGGACGACCACGCGATACGGGTCCTCGCGTCGGAGCTCCACCACCTCCTGTCCCGTGAGTAGCTCCGCCCCGAAACGCCGAGCCTGTGAGCTGGCGCGCTGCGCGAGGTCGGCGCCGGTCACGCCGGCCGGAAAGCCCAGGTAATTCTCGATCAACGAGCTGGTCCCCGCCTGACCGCCAGCGGCCTCTGATTCCACAATCACCGTGCGCAATCCTTCTGATGCGGCATACACGGCATGCGCGAGACCCGCGGGACCGCCACCGACCACCACGACATCGTAAAGCGGGCGACTGGCGTGCGTTTGCATGCCGGCCTTGGTTGCCAGGTCCACCTGCGACGGTGCGACCAGGTGCGACCCGTCGGGAAACAACACCACCGGCAAACGCGTGAGGTCACCCGCGATCGACTCGGCGAGCGCTCGCGCGGTGGTGTCCGCGTCGAGATCGACCCACTCGTACGGCACACGGTTGCGCGAGAGAAATTCCTTCGCGGTGAACGACTGCGGCGACCACTGCGAGCCCAGCACGCGAACGCCTTCGAAGCGCGGGATGACGCGGGCCTTCCATTCGGCAAGGAGGTCATCAAGCACCGGATAGAGCCGCTGCTCTGGCGGATCCCACGGCTTCATGAGGTAGTGATCGAGCGCGATGTCGTTGATGCCGGCGATCGCCACTTCGGTGTCAGCGTAGGCAGTGAGCAGGACACGCCGAGAGGTCGGGTGCAGTTTCATGACTTCGCGCAGCAGTTCGATTCCCGACATGCCGGGCATGCGCTGATCCACGAGGAACAGCGCGATTGGCGTGTTGCGCGCCGCGAGCTCTCGTGCCGCCGCAAGACCTTCCTCCGGCGATCCGGCTTTCATCACGCGATAGTCCGTCCGGTACCGGTTTCGCAGATCGCGTTCGATGGCGGCGAGCACGGTCGGATCATCGTCGACCGACAGGATTACGGGCTTGGTCACACCACACTCCTTTGGTCAGTCGCGGGCTGCGAGCACTACCAGTCTGTCGGCCGATAGTCCTTGAGAAACTGCCCCCACACGTGCGTCCCCGAGTTTATCCCGTGGATGATGGGGTCCACAATACGCGCCGCCCCGTCTACGATGTCCAGCGGAGGGTGGAATCGATGCTCGGCGACCTTTCGCGCCGCGATCTCGGCGGGGTCCTCATCGGTCACCCAGCCCGTATCGACCGCGTTCATGTGAATGCCGTCGGTGAAGTAGTCGGCCGCGGCCGTACGCGTCATCATATTGAGCGCCGCCTTGGCCATGTTCGTGTGCGGATGGCGCGTCGTCTTGAACTTGCGATAAAACTGACCCTCCACCGCCGACACGTTCACGATGTGCTTCTCGCGGTTCGGCGTGCGCAGCATGAGCGG
>JBEBIR010000473.1:0-3510 GCA_040080315.1 Gemmatimonas sp. | reverse complement strand
GACGCCGCCACCGACAACGCCGCCACCGACAACGCCGCCACCGACAACGCCGCCACCGACAACGCCGCCGCCGACAACGCCGCCACCGACGACGCCGCCACCGACAACGCCACCGCCCAGCACCTTGACCTACGCGCAAGCGACGTTGCCTCAGGCGACGGTGTCCACCGCGTATCCGGCGATGACGGGCGTGTCGCGATTCGTGGCCGCAGGCGCAAACCTGCAGAGCACCCTAGATGCGGCTCAAGCGGGGGATGAGGTCGTGCTCGCCGCTGGCGCCACTTTCACAGGTAATTTCGTTCTACCGGTCAAGAGTGGCTCGGGGTGGGTCGTGGTACGGGCGCAGAACGTGGCGACGGCACCTGGCGTGCGTATGACGCCGACTGCAAACGCTGGCGCCGCGCGCATCATTACTCCGAACGCCAATCCGGCCATTCTTACGGCGCCAGGAGCGGCGCGGTGGCGGTTGGTTGGGTTGGATGTCGCGCCGACGACGGGCGCAGGCATCAACTTCGGGCTGGTGGTCCTTGGTCGCGGTGACGAGGTGACGCTCGCCGCGCAGCCATCGCACATCGTGCTGGACCGCATGTACATCCATGGAACCCTAATTGACGACCTGAAGCGGTGCGTCGCCTTCAATGGTGCGTCACTGGCCGTCATCGATTCCTGGCTGGGCGAATGTCACGGCAAGGGCTTCGACGCTCAAGGTGTTGTCGGGTGGAACGGACCCGGGCCGTTCCTGATTGAAAACAACCGCATCGAAGGGTCCGGCCAAGCGGTATTCTTTGGGGGAGCCGATCCCAAAATTGCGAACTTGTCGCCCGCCGACATCACGGTTCGCCGCAACTATCTGTTCAAACCGCTCAGCTGGGCAAACGGCCGCTGGACCATCAAAGCAACCTTTGAACTCAAGCATGCCAAACGCTTGCTGTTCGAAGGCAACGTGCTGGAGAATCATTGGACGGACGCGCAAGTCGGGTTTGCCGTGCTGTTCCAAACCGTGTCGGACAACAATACCTCGTGGCCGTGGACGACGGTGCAGGATGTGACCGTCCGCAACAACATCATTCGCAACAGCACGTCAGGCTTCAACATCGCGGCGCGAATGTCCGTCAATGGCGGCGTGCTGCCAACCAACCCGACGGCCCGCGTGGTCATCATCAACAATTTGCTGCAGAATGTGGGGCGCGATCCGATTTCCGGACAGACCGGTCGCATCTTCCAACTGCTGAACGACCTCACGGACGTGAGCGTGATCAACAATACCGCGACTCTGGGTAGCAATGCCAACACGGTGCTCACAATGGATGATGTTGGGTTGCACCAAACGCGGTTGACGTTTGTCAACAACGTGTTCCCGCTCACCGACTATGGCATTATTGGCACGGGTAAGGGCATCGGTACTGCTTCGCTCAACTACTTCGCGCCGGGTAGTGTTGTAGTTGGAAACGTCATGCCCGGACAGTCGGCCGGTCCCTATCCGATCAATAACTTCTTCCCCACGAGCGCATCGGTTATTGCGTTCAGCTCAGCGGGCGCCGGCGACTTCTCTCTGACGAGTAGCAATCCATTCTTCTCAGGACTCTACGGTCGAATTGGAATAGACTTCGGGTCGCTATCGGCGATGGTGGCTGGTACGACACCGTAGTCCGCGACACGCAATAGGTGTGACGAAGAACGCCGCTCCACACAACTGTGTGAAGCGGCGTTCTTGATGTTGGCCGGTGCGAAGACTGACGTCAGCAATGCTGTGGATCAAGGGCACTAGGCAGGAGACCGCACAGTGTGACGCATGAATTGGTCGCCTACGGGGACGATGCAGGAGTAACGACACCCCGTGGGAGTGCACTACACTCGACGCCCGACGAGGCCGGAATCGCTGCGGCCTTTCGCCAAGCTTCGAAACTGGCACAGAGTGCCGGCTGCTCAAACGTGACCGAGTAGAACGCCGGAGGTGCCGCCGGGAACCTGTTGCCCGCGGGATAGAGCCTAGAAGACTGTCCCGGAAATACGTTGCCGACCACCTGACTGCCCGGAGCAAAGAACGAGAGCGCGGGCAAGCCGACACCCTTGCCACTCCCAAAGATGCCGTAATCGGTCAAGGGGAACACATTGTATGCAAGCGTCAGCCGCGCCTGGGGCTTCGCGCCATCAAGGGAGAGAGCGTGGTTGGCGGCACCGCGAAGCGTGATCGTATTGTTGACGACACTTACATCACTCAGGTCCCCCAAGAGCTGAAAAATGCGACCACCGCCGCCGGCAATTGGGTCGCGTCCGACATCGTGGAGAAGGTTGTTAACGATGACAATGCGCGACGAAGGATTGACCGGTAGGGGACCGCCACTGTACGACGCTCTCGACAGGATATTCACTCCTGAAGTGCTGTTACGAATGATGTTGTTGCGGACTAGAACATCCTGAACCGCCACCCACGCCCACGACGTGTTTTGGTCCGATACAGTCTGGAACAGAATGGCATAGCCCACCTGCGCATCGGCCCAGTGATTCTCCAGCACGTTCTCTTCAAACAGCACGCGCTTGCCATGCTTCAGTTCAAAGGTCGCCTTGACGGTCCAGCGTCCTTTCCCCCAACTGAGCGGCTTGTACAGATAGTTCCGGCGAATCGTGATGTCCGACGGCGACACATTCGTCACGCGCGGATCGGCGCCACCAAACATGATCGCTTGCCCCGACCCCTCAATCCGATTGTTCTCGATCAGGAACGGCCCCGGGCCGCCCCAGCCGCCCACACCCTGCGCGTCAAAGCCCTTGCCATGGCACTCGCCCAGCCACGAGTCGATCACCGCCAGCGACGCGCCATTGAAGGCCACGCAGCGACTCAGGTTGTCCGTGAGCGTACCGTGGATGTACATCCGGTCGAGCACAATCTGCGAGGGCATCGCGGCCAGTGACGTCTCATTGCCTCGGCCCAGCACCACCAGACCGTAGTTGACGCCAGCTCCCGTCGTCGGCGCGACATCAAGTCCGACCAACCGCCAGCGCGCAGCACCCGGCGCCGTCACAAACGCAGGATTGGCGTTTGGAGTGACGATGCGCGCCGCTCCCGCGTTCGCGGTTGGCGTCATACGCACGCCCGGTGCGGTCGCGACATTCTGCGCGCGCACCACCACCCAGCCCGTGCCACCTTTCACCGGCAGCACGAAATTGCCAGTGAACGTCGCGCCAGCGGCCAAGACCACCTCATCGCCCGCCTGCGCCGCATTCAGCGCAGCCTGCAGATTCCCACCCGCCGCCACCAATCGCGACACGCCGGTCATGACGGGATATGTCGTGGACACCGTCGCCTGTGGCGGCGTCGGCTGCACGTACGGCACCGTGCTTGGGGGGGCGGAAGGTACTCGCGCGACCGGACGGGCCTGGGAAACGGGAACGACTGTCGCCGCGCACGCGACCAGTGCACCGATGCAACCTGCCAGTACCATCACGCTCCACCGCTCCATCGTCATGGGAGTGTCCCTAGCTCTTCAGAACCCGCCGCGCCTCGATGAC
>JBEBIR010000472.1:0-3518 GCA_040080315.1 Gemmatimonas sp. | reverse complement strand
CTGGCGATCGCGCTTGGGCTCGCCACTCTCAGGCAACCGCGCCACCCGCTGCCATGGGCGTCGATCAACCTCTATACGCTCCTGCTATTCGTCCTCGCGGCTGCAGGGCAGGCCGCGTGTCTGGCGCAGCTGACCGGCCGGAGCGTTGATGGTTGGTATCGCGTGGTGCTGCAGATGTCGATGATCGTCCCTCCCGTCGCGACCATCACTCATGTCATATGGCGTGCGTTCGGCGCTGCGGTGCCAACGCGAGCCGCGACGCTGGGCGTGGGCGTCGCGGTCGTGGTATTCAGTGTGCTGGCGTTGGTGGGCCTCTTGCGGCCCAAGCCGACTCCTCGCGAAGCGACGGTCGACGCGCTCGAGGTTCCGGCGCCGCTCATCCGAGGCACGTCGGAAGCCGTGGTGATCAGACGGGGCGATTCGACGGGATCTCGCGACCGCCGAGTCGCTCGATGAGAATCGCGCACTCCTTTTGCGGAATTGACATGACACATTCGCAGATCGTTGGCTTGGCGACACTGGCGCTCACCTGCACGCTTTCGGCGTTCGTTCCCATCGGAGACCTCGCGGGGCAGGGGGCGGCCAAGCCGCGCATCACCCGCGCCAGCGAGCTGCCCGCCTTCTCGTACCCGGTGACAGGCGACGTCGAGGCGTTTGTTCGCGCGGATACGGCGCCGGCCGCGCGTGCGCTACGCGCCGCCGTGAAACGCGACATCGAGTCGGTGCTCGCCGCGTACGACATCGCCGATGCTGGGCTGATTCGATCGCTCAAGGGAACCTTGATGAACATCGCCATCCTGGACGGTCAGGACGAGGATGCGCTTCGCCTTATCGAAGAGCGACGCGCGCTGGCGACCAGGCCCAGCACACGGCTGGTAACCGGAATCGAATCGCGGGCCATTATCGCAGCCCGTCGCGCGAACATTGACCACGCGTCAACCGCCTATGCGTCAGATGTCGGGCGGCGGTTGTTGGCGATTCTCCGGGCGTTGCCGATCGATTCTGTGGAGAATGAGCTGCGCGAAGCGAAGGCCGGACTGGCCTTCCTCTCGGATGGGATGATCGTGGGCCCGATGCGAAGCACCGTGCAGCCGGTGATCGACCAGAAGCGTGCCATCCCACTCGGCACCGCGCGCGACCTGATCGCGGACATGTTCGCGTTGACGATCGGCATGCCGGTCAAGGGCGCGCTTTTCGCGGCCTACGACACCGTGCTTGCGGGTCGGACCAACACCGACAAGGTCGATATCTGGGCGACACGAAGCGTCACCTTTACCGCGTCGGATCGGCTGTCGCCGATCAACATCGGCATCTGGGACAGCGGGCTGGATACCGCCATGTTCTCCCGCCAACTGGCGCGCGATGCCCGCAATCGACCGTTGGTGATGGGTTTCGACCAGTTTCTGAGGCAGCGTGATACGCCGTTGGCGCAGCTTCCACCGGCGCTACTCGCGCGCCAGGATGAGATGAATCGGCTTTTTCGCGGGATCGGCGATCTGGACGCCAACCGTGACACACCAGACGCCAAGTATACGCGTGATCGCATGACGTCGCTTTCAGCGGACAGTGCAGTGATCTACGAGGACTGGCAGTCGCAGTGGAATGGGTATTCGCACGGAACCGCCGTCACGAGCATCGCTGTGGCCGGGAATCCGGCAGCGCGCGTGGTGCTCGGCCGAATGCAATTCAGTCATACCGCCATCCCCGATCCTTGCCCCTCGCGCGCGAACGCCGTGCGCGAGGCGGCGATGCTCGCGAGAATGATCACCTTCTTCCGCTCGCATGATGTGCGCGTGGTGAACATGTCATGGGGGAGGCCAGAGAGCGGCTTCCTGAGAGAGCTCGAACGGTGCGCCCCATCGCTCTCGGCCGCCGACCGGGCCGCGATCGCGCGGTACGCTGTTGACACGCTGCGGCGCGCGATGATGGGCGGGATGCGCGCATCGCCCCGCATCCTATTCGTAGCGGCGGCGGGCAACTCCGGCAACAACACCGAGTTCAACGACTTTGCGCTGCGCATCGATCTCCCCAACATGCTACTCGTTGGCGCCGTTGATCGCGCAGGAGACGAGGCCTCGTGGACCAACACCGGGCCGCTCGTGCGGCTCTACGCGAACGGATATCTCGTCGAGACCCGTGTGCCCGGCGGCGGGAGCGAAGCCAGCTCAGGGACCTCCTTCGCCGCACCTGGTGTCGTCAATACCGTCGCGAAAATGTTAGCGGTGCAGCCGGCGCTCACGACGGCGGCGGTGCGGGACATCCTGCTGCGATCGTCCGATGTACACGGTGCGCGCGGCTTGCGTCTGCTGCATCCGGCAAAGGCGGTGGCGGAGGCACGCGCGTTCATCGCGCGCTGACGGAACTTGGCGAGATAGCTCGGGCGGGAGACCAACGGGCGCGTCCAAACCAAAGAGGCATTCGCGCTGTCCAATCCCGGACGCCCGCCGATTCACCGCTCCCCCCTCCCGCCCGCACCGTGCGCGACATCCGTTACGCCTTCCGCATGCTGCTCAAGACGCCGTTTGTGACGACGGTTGCGGTTCTTTCTCTCGCGCTCGGCATCGGCGCCAACGCGGCGATCTACTCGCTGTTCGACCAGATCCTGCTGCGTCCGCTCCCCGTCGCCGCGCCCGACGAACTGGTGAAGCTCAGCATGCCTGGCCCGATTCAGGGCAGCGACTCCTGCAACCAGTCGGGTGGCTGCGACGTCATCTTCAGCTATCCGATGTTTCGCGACTTGGAGCGCGAGCAGAAAGTGCTTGCCGGCATCGCGGGATTTCGCATTTTCGGCGTGAGTCTCGCGATCGGTGATGAGCCGAGCACCGGACAAGCTGCCTGGGTAACCGGCGGCTATTTCCCGACGCTCGGCATACAGCCGGCACTTGGCCGACTGTTGGGTCCGAGGGACAACGAGCCGGGCGCGGACAACATGGTCGCGGTCATCGATCATCGTTTCTGGCGCGAGCGATTTGGCGGCCGCCCCGATGCGCTCGGGCAAGTCATCCGTGCGAACGGGCGTGGATTCACCATCGTGGGCGTCACACCCGAATTGTTCGCGGGCACGACGCTTGGCGCCCGCCCCGTGCTGTACGTACCGATGCAGTCGCGCGTCTGGGTAGGGACGTACGAAGGACTCAGCAATCGGCGCGACTACTGGGTGTACGTTTTCGGTCGACTGAAGCCCGACGTGCCGATGGCGACAGCGAAGGCCGGACTTGATGGCGTCATTCGTCCGATTCTTGCCAACGTCGAAGCGCCGCTCCAGGAAGAGATGAGCGCCCCGACCATGGCGCGGTTCAAGGCCAAGCAGATGGTCGTCGAGCCAGGGAGTCGCGGACAGAGTTCGATGCAGGGCGAAGCCCGCACGCCGCTGGCGATGCTGTTCGCCATCACGGCGGTTGTCCTGCTGATTGCATGTGCAAACATCGCCAACTTGCTGCTGGCGCGCGGCGCCGAGCGTGCGACGGAGATGGGCGTGCGCCAGCAGCAAGTTGGCGATGTTTGCACATGCAATCAGC
>JBEBIR010000471.1:0-3521 GCA_040080315.1 Gemmatimonas sp. | reverse complement strand
CGGTGGTATGGCCACTGTGTATCTCGCGCGCGACGTGCGTCACGCGCGCCATGTGGCCGTCAAGGTGCTGCACCCCGAACTCGCCGCCGTACTCGGCGCCGAGCGTTTCCTGGCCGAGATCAAGACCACGGCCAACCTGCAGCATCCTCACATTCTGCCGCTGTTCGACAGCGGTGCCGTTGACGGCCAGCTGTTCTACGTCATGCCGTACGTGGAGGGCGAGACCTTGCGCTCGCGGCTCACTCGCGAGACGCAACTGCCCATTGCCGACGCCATTCAACTGGCGCGTGAAGTCGCCGACGCACTGCAGCACGCGCACGAACGCGGCGTAATCCACCGTGACATCAAGCCGGAGAACATCCTGCTGCAGGGCGGGCACGCGCTGGTGGCGGATTTCGGCATTGCGCTGGCGGTGCAACAGGCCGGCAGCCAACGCATGACGCAGACGGGGTTGAGCCTTGGCACCCCGCAGTACATGGCGCCCGAGCAGGCGATGGGCGAGAAGACGGTGGACGCGCGCAGCGACGTGTACGCGCTGGGCGCCGTGACCTACGAAATGCTCACGGGCGAGCCGCCGTTCAGCGGAGCGACGACGCAGGCGATTGTCGCGCGCGTGCTCACGGTGCCGCCTGCGCCGATTGCGCAAACGCGGACTACCGTGCCACCGCACGTGGAACATGCGGTGCTCACGGCCCTTGCCAAGCTGCCGGCGGATCGGCAGGCGAGCGCCGCGCAGTACTCCGCCGCACTCGTCGATGCGCACACCGCGCGCCCCACCGGTGTCGCCCGTGATGCCCAACCGAATCCCGGCGCCGCAGGCGGCACTCGCCGGAACCGGCGAGAACTCATCGCATGGGGCGTCGCGGCCGTGGCATTCGGTACTGCCGCATGGAACGGTATGCCGCGAGAGACGCCACCCGCTCCTGCGGCGAAGTTCGACATCGCGTTGCCGGACAGCGTCTTCGTGCCCACCAACAACTCCAGGAAGCTCGCACTGTCGTCGAACGGCGAACGGCTGGCCATTGCCGGGGCGCGAGGGGGCGCCCGCTCGCAGATCTACGTGCGTCGCCTCGACGATGTCGTCGCGGTGCCGGTGCGTGGTACGGAAGGCGGCACCGCGCCGAGCTTCTCTCCCGATGATCAGTGGTTGCTGTTTCAGGAGATGCAGCGCCCCGGCGCCAACAACTTCGCGGCCAACGCCGTTCGCATCGTGCCAGCCGCTGGTGGATCCTCGAGGCTCGTGGTGGATTCGGCTGTGGCGCCCAGCTGGAGTGCCGATGGTCGACACGTGTTGTTCACGCGTCGCAACGGCGTGTGGATCGTGCCGAGCGAGGGAGGCGAGCCGCGCCGGCTGATGTCGCCGGACTCCACGCGCGGCATCGTCCGCGTCTCGTCTCCTGAGGCACTGCCCGGTGGAACCCATGTGCTGGTCACCTTTTGGAGCACAGCGACCGGACCGCAGACACCGCGTCTCGCCACAGTGTCCATCGCTGACGGCACGTTTGAAGACCTCGAGACGAGCGGTGCCAACGCCCGGTACGTCGAACCCGGCTACGTGCTCTTCGGACGGCCATCGGGCGAGGTGTACGCGGCGCCATTCTCGCTCAAGCGACGGCGCATCACGGGACCTCCGACGCTGCTGGTGCAGAATGTCTGGGTCGCTGGCAATGGAGTCGGCTTTGCCGTGTCCCGGTACGGCATGCTGGCTTGGCACACATCGGTGGGCGAAAGACTCGGTGCGGAGCGCTCGCACTTGGTGTCAGTGGATCGTCAGGGCGTCGAGCGCCCGCTCACGCGGGATCCGCAGATGTTCAGCAATCCGCGCGTCGCCCCAGACAATCGACGCGTGGCGGTCACCATCGGCGGCCCGCTCGGTGAGGGGCGTATTTCCCTGCTGGACATCGAATCCGGCGTCAGCACATTGCTGACATCGGAGTCCCATCCCCGCCGCCCGGAATGGTCGCACGACGGCTCGCACGTTTACTGGTTCGGCTATCCGGGCGGCGATTCCGCGATCCTGCAGCGCCGTCCAGGGGATCTCAGTGCGCCTGCGGCATCAGTCGCACAGTTCACGGAAGAGGTACTGGGCGGTGGCGGTTCGGTAGAGTTCGCGCCCGGCCCGAGTCGGGGCCTGTCCGTTCTGCGCCGCGGCAACGTGGGGCCGGACGTCAACCAGCCAAGCACCCTCACGATGGCACCGACGGAATCGCTGACGGTGACTCGTCCGCTCATTACCAAACGTGCTGCTGTCGCGGGGCCGCGCGTCTCACCGGATGGCCGGCTGCTGGCGTTCTCGTCGGGGGAATCCGGGCGGTTGGAGGTGTTCGTCACACCGATTCCGGGTCCTGGTCCGTTAGTCCAGCTTTCGGCGGACGGCGGCAGCGAGCCCATATGGTCACGCAACGGCCGCATTGTGTATTTCCGCAGCGGCCAGTCGAATTCAGACGGCCGGCCGGCCACGCCGACCATGATGGCGGCGACGATCACGGAATCACCGTCGCTCGGCGTCGTGCGCCGCGACTCGCTGTTCGCCGACGTGTACCTGCGCGACGGCACGCACTCCAACTACGACGTGCTCGGTGAGTCGGGCTTCGTGATGGTCAAGGCGTTGAGCGGCACAGCGCCCGCCATACGCATTTACGGACTGACAAACTGGATGCGACTGCTCGGAACGGCGCCGGCCGGGAGCACGCCGTGACCTGCGGGCACTCATCGTAAGGTCCCGTCGGGTCGGAACCCGCCGTCGGTGACGAGGAGGTGCCGCTTGCGCAGCGGACGCTCGAGTGCGGCGTGCGTCTGCGCTGAACGCAAGCGTTATGCCGCCGTCTCGTTTCATTGCTATAGCATGACAACCGTGCTATCATGATACGGTGATCCATTCATTTTCGGACGGCGGGCGCCGAGGACATCTTCAATGGCGTGGATTCCAAGCGCGCCCGGAAGGCCTGCTCCCCGAGTATTCGCATCAATGACCAATACCGCATTTGTTTCGAATGGTCGGCGATTGGTCCGTCCAACGTTGAGATCGTCGATTATCACTCGTAGAGGCGTTCAGGGAGTCAGCATGGTCCGTATTCCAACACATCGTGAACCGACACATCCGGGTGAGATGCTGCTCAAGGAGTTCCTGAACCCGATGGGACTCACGCAGCGCCAGTTGGCTGACGGAATTCGAGTGCCCTATCAGCGCGTAAATGAGCTGGTGAACGGACGTCGTGGCGTCACGCCACACACGGCACTCCGTCTGGCCAAGTTCTTCGGTACGTCGCCGGATCTGTGGATGAACTTCCAGTTGCGTTGGGACTTGTATCACGCGATGGCGGCAGAAGCCACTGAATTGAACCACATCAAGCGCGTACGCGTTGGCTGAAGCCTCGCAGCAATTCCCCGCGGCATAACAGGTGCTTGCTGCTGGCGAACGCCAAAGATTGGTGTGGCGGCCGCGGGTGCGGAACGTCACCGTTCCGTTGCGTCTTCGCCGAGCCCGATCAGCTCTCACTCTTTGCACCGGAATTGCGGCC
>JBEBIR010000470.1:0-3525 GCA_040080315.1 Gemmatimonas sp. | reverse complement strand
GCGAGCGCGCACAGCGTGCGAACATGTCCCATCAAGGTCGACTCCGGTAAAGGTCTCATGGCACCGTCAGAAAACTTCAGTCTTTCGCGGGAACGTCGTAGAGCATCTGCCGCATTGCCCCAATCTCCGCCGTCTGCACGGTGACGACATCGTTGGCGAACACGGATACATCGACATCCTGTGCCGCGCCCTGCGTTGCCAGCAGATCGGCAACCATCTTGAGCGCGCCTTCGTGGTGCTGGATCATCATGTTGAGAAAGTGCCCGTCGAACTCAGCCCCGCTGGCGGCTTCCAGCGTCTTGATCTGTTCCGCCGTGAGCATGCCGGCCATCATCACGTGATGATACGACGACGTATCGGGCGCCGTTTGTCCGTTGGCGACGAGCCACTCCTGCATCAGTCGAATCTCGGCCATCTGCGACTGATCGATCTTCGTGGCGAACCGCACCAGCCGCGGATTGGCACCGTGCGAGGCCGCGAGGCGCGACATGAAGATCGCCTGCGCGTGATGCGCAATCATGCCCTGCATGAAATGCACGTCGGCGGCGGTGTAGAGTGCACCCTTGGGGATGGTGACGGGCGCGTCCATGCCTGCCATTCCGGCCATGTCATGCGGGGCGGCGGCGGCGGAGTCGGCTGCGGGTTCCTTGCCGGCGGAGCAGGCGATCAGCAGGGAAACGAGCAGCATCGGCGCGATGAGGCGCGGGCTGGGGAACGGGTTCACGGAGGTGCGGGGTAGGGCGTTCGGGAGAATTCGCCGAGGGCGTCAGGGGCAACTGAATAGTACGGTATAGGGGGGCACGGCGTTGAGGTGGCGAGCGAGAGTCTTGGGACTCCTCCCCGGGCAGTGCCGGCGAGGTCGCAGCAGGCTGGCGTGCATCGGTACGTAGCGATCAGCCGATACTTGTAGTAGCGATCAGCCGCCACTAATATTAGCGATCAGCCGCTACTCTAACTAGCGATTAGCCGAGCTTCTCAGGACACCTACCGATGCCGTCGACCGTACCGGCCTATCCGCGCTACCTCGCTCCTCGTCTGCGCGAAGCGCTGGCCGACACGCCCGTCGTACTCATTCACGGGCCCCGACAGAGTGGGAAGACCACGTTGGCGCGTACGGTGGGTGCGCGTCGGCGCTTCCACTATGTGTCGTTCGACGAAGAGGCTGCTCGGCAAGCCGCGCAGCAGGATCCCGTGGGATTCATCGCGGGATTGCCCGAGCGAGCGATACTCGATGAGGTCCAGCGCGTGCCCGAGCTATTCCTGGCCATCAAAGACGCCGTGGATCAGCGTCGCGTGCCAGGGCGGTTCATGTTGACGGGATCGGCGAATGTGTTGTTTGTGCCGCGCGTGGCCGATTCGTTGGCGGGCCGTATGGGCATCCTGCGATTGCATCCGTTGGCGCAGTGCGAATTGGCGGGCAGGCCCTCGCGCTTTCTTGATGCACTGTTCGGACAGGGATTCAAGACGAGGATCACAGAACGGCTCGGTGTGTCACTGGCCGAACGCGTAGTAGCCGGTGGGTATCCGGCGGCTTTGGCACGAAAGACGCCAACGCGCCGAGCCGCGTGGTACCGCGACTATGTGGAAACGCAAGTTCAGCGTGATGTGCGCGACCTCACGCGCATCCGATCGCTCGACGCGATGCCCAGGTTGCTACGGTTGGCGGCGACGCACACCGCGCGCCTCATCAATGTCGCCGACCTTGCGGGTCCGTTTCAGCTGACACGGCAGACGATTCACGACTACGTCACGCTGCTCGAGCGCGTGTTTCTCGTGGAGCGACTTCCCGCGTGGCACAACAATCAGTTGAGCCGATTGGTAAAGACCCCGAAATTGCACGTAGGCGATACCGGGCTGGCCTGCGCACTACTGGGCCTCGACGCAGCGCACCTGCATGGCACCCGCGATGTGTTGGGGCCGTTGCTGGAAACGTTTGTGCTACAGGAGCTGAAACGGCAGGCGAGTTGGCGCGAAACGCCCATCACGTTCTATCACTTCCGCGATCGCGACGGTGTCGAGGTGGATCTGGTGTTGGAGCAGGGTGCCGGTGCCGTCGCCGGCATCGAGGTCAAGGCAGGCGCCACGGTCACCACGTCGGATTTTCGTGGACTGCGGAAGCTGCAGCAGGCCGCCGGCAAGCAGTTCACGCACGGCGTCGTCTTGTACGACGGGACAACCAGTGCAAGCTTCGGCGACGGCCTGTACGCGGTGCCAATTCGGGCCCTCTGGGAATCAGCCTGAACGGCAGCGGCGGCAGGAGTCGCACCGGGGGAATAGCCGTGTGGTAAACGGTTCGGCAATTTGAACGGTCATTCGCCACTGGTCTTAACCCTCAACCACCCACCACACCCATGGACGCAACCACCAACAGCCTCAACTGGTTCGAGATCCCCGTCAAAGATCTCGCCCGCGCAACGAAGTTCTACGAAAAAGTATTCGGCCTCAAGCTGACCATCATGGAAATGCCCGCCATGGTCGCCGCGATGTTTCCGATGGCACCGGGCAGCGGCAAAGTGAATGGCTGCCTGGCGAAGAGCGCCATGCACAAACCGGCCAAGAGCGGCTGCGTGGTCTACCTGAACGCAAACCCCGACCTCAAGACGCCGCTCGGCAGAGTAGCGAAGGCAGGGGGTACGGTGGTGATGCCCAAGACCAGCATCGGCCCCAACGGTTTCATGGCGTTCTTCATCGACACCGAAGGCAATCGCGTGGCGATGCATTCGAACAAATAGGGAGGACCACCGCATGCGCGTTCCACGATCGTTCACCGTTGCCCTGATTGCCGCGGCGTTGGGCACCGCGCCGTCCATCGGCGCGCAGCCGGTCACTCCAGATCCCGCACTGGCCGCCGAGATCGATCGTCGCACGGCAGCCATCGCCGACAAGGTCACCGCCTGGCGACACGACATTCACCAGCATCCGGAACTCGGCTACGCCGAGAAACGCACAGCCGCGCTGGTGGCCGCGCATCTCAAGACGCTCGGCATCGAGGTGCAGGAGAACGTCGGGGGAATTCCCGGTGTGGTGGGCATTCTCAAGGGCGGCAAGCCCGGACCGACCGTGGCACTGCGCGCCGATATGGACGCGCTGCCTGTTACTGAATTGGTCGAGGTCCCATACAAGTCGACGGTGCGCACCGTCTACAACGGACAGGAAACCGGCGTGATGCACGCCTGCGGACACGACATGCACACCGCGATGCTGATGGGTACCGCGGAAGTGCTGGCCGGTCTCAAGGATCGCATCCCGGGCACGGTGAAATTTCTGTTTCAGCCCGCTGAGGAAGTGCCGCCGCGTGGCGGGGCACAACCCATGATTGACGCCGGCGTCATGAATGGCGTGGATGGCGTGTTCGGATTGCATGTCGGTCCCGGTCCACTCGGCGCTATGCGCTATCGCGCTGGTGCGATCTCAGCCAGTGCCGACGGCTGGCGTATCGTGGTGCGCGGACGACAGGGTCACGGCGCGATGCCGGCCAACGCGGTCGATCCAATTGTGGTGAGCGCAGAGATCGTGATGGCACTG
>JBEBIR010000469.1:0-3534 GCA_040080315.1 Gemmatimonas sp. | reverse complement strand
TTTGCCGGCACCGGGACCGGCCAGTACCAACAGAGCGCGTGGTTCGGCTTCGATCGCCTCGCGCTGTGACTTGGAGGGTGTGGCGGTGAGCGGCGCGAAAGCGGATACGATGGGCACACCAGTGAAACTACGGCCCGCGCTTCGTCATCGCGAAGCCATATTTCAGCTTGATCGCTTCAGGGCCACCGAATAGCGTTGCTTCATCGACTACCGTGTTCATTTCTCCGGGATAGAGCCTCATGCGCATCACACACTCGTTCCGTTTTCTGAGCGCCTTCGTGCTGCTTGCGGGCACCATATCCGGCGCCGCCGGATCTCAGGCGTCCGCGCCAATCATCGGGCGCTGGGATCTCACGGTCCAAGGGACAAACGGGCCGTTTCCGTCATGGATGGAGGTGACCCTCTCGGGAAGTCGAACTTTGGTGGGTCGATTTGTCGGCGGCGGTGGGAGTGCCCGCCCCATCGCGCGCGTGGAATTCACCAACGGCGTCGTACGGTTTGCCATTCCACCGCAATGGGATCGCGAAGATGCCGATCTCAAGTTCGACGGCATACTGGGAGCGGACACGCTCACGGGAACCATCACGTCCCCCAATGGCGAGAAACAGCGTTTCACCGGAAAACGCGCGCCGCTTCTGCGTCGCTCGGGAGCGGTGACATGGGGCGCGCCAATCCGGCTGTTCACCGGAAAGGATCTCACAGGGTGGAAGCCCGGTGAAGGAACCAATGCCTGGAAGGCCATCGACGGCGTACTGCAGAACACCAAGGCCGGCGCAAACCTGATCACGACGGGGACCTATACAGATTTCAAGTTGCACGCCGAGTTCAAGTATCCGAAGGGCGGCAACAGCGGCATCTATCTGCGAGGCCGCTACGAAGTGCAAGTGGAAGATGTTGGTGTTCTCGAGCCGCTCCCGGTGCATCTGGGTGGCATCTACGGATTCCTTGTCCCCAACGAGAACGTCGCGCGGGGACCCGACGTGTGGCAGACATTTGACATCACACTTGTTGGACGACGCGTGACGGTGGTGCTCAATGGCAAGACGATCATTGGCGACCAGACCATTCCGGGCATCACGGGCGGCGCAATGGACAGCGACGAGGGCGCGCCGGGTCCGATCTATCTGCAGGGCGATCACGGTCCTGTCGCCTATCGCAACATCATCCTCACCCCCGCCAAGTCCGGAGCGAAGTAACTGATGGAAGATGCCGCGCTGACCTTCGATCGCGCTGTTGCGCTCGCGTCCCGTCTCGACAACGAGATCGGTCGCGTCATCATCGGACAGCGACAGGTCCGCAAGGAAGTGCTTATCTGCCTGCTGGCCGGCGGACATTGTCTGCTGCGTGGTGTTCCGGGGCTGGCGAAGACACTGCTGATCAAGACATTGGCCGATGCGGTGCAGCTCAAGTTCAACCGCATTCAGTTCACACCCGATCTCATGCCGTCCGACATTCTCGGCACGGAAGTCATTGAGGAGGATGTCGCCACTGGTAAGCGACACGTGCGCTTCATCGCCGGACCGGTGTTCGCCAATATCATTCTGGCCGACGAGATCAATCGCACTCCGCCACGCACGCAGTCGGCGCTGCTGGAGGCGATGCAGGAATATCAGGTCACTGTTGGCGGCGTGCGATACACGCTCGAACGACCCTTGTTCGTGCTCGCCACCGAGAATCCGATTGAGCAGGAAGGCACGCATCCGCTACCGGAAGCACAGCTCGATCGTTTCATGTTCAATGTCATCATCGACTATCCCGACGCCGATGACGAGCGACGCATCTTGTCCGACACGACCACCGGTGCGGATCGTTCGGTGTCGCAGGTTGCCACCGGACAAGAGCTCGAGGCCGCCCGACGCCTCGTTCGTGATTTGCCTGCGGCTGCGAACGTCGTGGACTACGCGCTGCGGCTCATTCGTGCCACGCGACCGGATGACAGCAGTTGCCCCGCCGACGTGAAGCAGTGGGTCCGCTGGGGCGTCGGCCCACGCGCCGGTCAGGCGCTCATACTCGGCGCGAAAGCTGCCGCGCTGCTCGATGGCCGCACGGTGCCGTCACCGGACGATGTCACGCGCGTCGCCCTTCCGGTGCTGCGCCACCGCTTGCTCGTCAACTTCCGCGCCGAGGCTGACGGCGTCTCCGCCGATCGGGTGATTGGAACGTTGCTCGCAGCGGTTCGCCCCTAAGGCGACGGCCAACGGTTGCACTCATGAGTGTGCTCTCGCCGGCGGTGGTTGCCGCCATCGATGATCTGGAACTCGCGGCGCGTGTCGTCGTTGAAGGACTGCGTGTGGGTGGACATCGCAGTCCGTTTCACGGGTACGGTGCCGACTTCCAGCAACATCGCCCGTATCGGGCGGGCGACGATCTCAAGTACCTCGACTGGAAGGTGTACGCGCGCAGCAATCGACTATACACGCGCCAGTTCCGCGAAACCACCAACGTCTCGGTAATGCTGGTGCTCGATACCAGTGAGTCGATGGCGTTTCCCGTCACGGGGCTGTCCAAGTTCCGGTACGCATCCATTGTCGCCGCATCGCTCGCCTATTTGGCATCTGAACAGGGGAATGCGGTGGGTCTGATGACGATGACCGATGGCAACCTGGAGTACCTGCCGGCACGAAGTGGCCGTGTGCACTTGCGTTCGCTGATCGCGCGAGTGGACCGACTCACGCCACGCGGTGCATGGCAATCGGCCACGGTGATCGGTCGCGCCGCCGAGTTGCTGCAACGGCGCGGTCTCATGATCGTGCTATCGGATTTCTACGACGAGGAGTCGGAGACCCAGCGGGAACTTCGTCATGTCGTGCAGCACGGTCACGACGTGGCCATGCTGCAAATTGTTGCCCCGGAGGAGCGCGAACTGCCGTTCACCGCGCAGGTGGAACTGCGTGAACTGGAATCCGGCGCGCGTCAGCTCGTCGAACCCGCCGCGGCCGCGCCGGGATATCGGAACGCGATGACGCAGTTTCTCGAACGCTGCCGCCATTTTGCGCAACACGAGGGGATCGACTACGGCCTGCTGGAGACCGGCGAAGCGCCGGAGCGCGCGCTGCGCGACTATCTGGTGCGTCGGTCAGCCAGACAGGCCTCGCCGAGTCTTCCCAGTGCGCAGCATGCAACACAGCGTTAGCAGCGGAAGAATGTCATGATCCGGAGTCGCTAGTGCGCTGGCAGAATCCGATGGCATGGATCGGGTTGCTGTCACTGGCCCTCCCGCTGCTGGTGCATTTGTTCAGTCGGCGCCCCGCACGGGTCGAACCGTTTCCGTCGCTGCGCTTTCTCGATCGCTCGCGGCTGCTGCCGACCCGGCGCACGCAACTCAGCGATCGCCTGTTGCTGCTGGTGCGTTCGTCAATTCTGGCGGTCGCCGTCGCCGCACTGGCGCAGCCGCTTTGGCGCGACAGCGTCGGCGCAACATCCACATCCGTGGCGCGGGTCATCGTGATCGACACGCAACCGTCCCGTGGCGACGATGTCGCCCGAGACGCCCTCGAACGCCAGGTACTTGGCCTCGAGGCGGAACCAGGGATC
>JBEBIR010000040.1:0-14875 GCA_040080315.1 Gemmatimonas sp. | reverse complement strand
GGCTGGCGTATCGTGGTGCGCGGACGACAGGGTCACGGCGCGATGCCGGCCAACGCGGTCGATCCAATTGTGGTGAGCGCAGAGATCGTGATGGCACTGCAGACGATCGTGTCGCGTCAACTCGATCTCTCGGTGGCACCGGCCGTGGTGACGGTGGGCGCGATTCACGGTGGATTGCGCGAGAACATCATTCCCGATTCGGTGTGGATGATCGGGACGATTCGCGCCTTCGATGCGAAAGCGCGCACCACTATTCAGGAGCGCATGACGCGGATTGCCACGAACATCGCGGAAGCGCATGGCGCGAGCGCCGATGTGAAGGTGGACATCGGTTATCCGAGTTCGGTCAACAGCGACGCAATGGTCGCCAAGTTCTTCCCCACGCTCAAACGCGTGGCCGGCGCGGCCGGTGCATCGGAAGGTGGCGTCACGATGGCCGGCGAAGACTTCTCTCGCTTCTCGGCGCTCGCGCCAGGTTTCTTCTTCAACCTCAGTGTCACGCCACCGAATCTCGATTTGAAAACGGTGGCCAGCAATCATTCACCGCTGTTTCAGGCCGATGATCGCGCGTTGACGGTTGGTGTTCGCGCCATGACGAATATGGCGATGGACTTCCTGCGCTCGGGTGGAGTACCGAAGCTGATTCCATGATGTTCACACACTCTCCGAGGGTCTAACGATGCGTCGTTTGCTCAAGTACGGCGTGGTGACACTGGCTGGTCAGTTGGTTGTTGGCTGCGGCGCAGAAAAGGCACCGAAGGCAGAAGCGAGTGATTCCACCGTCGTCGCAACTCCGGCGTTGCCAGCAGGCGAAGCGACACTCGCCGTCGATGGCGGCAACATCTGGTACAAAGTCTCAGGCAGCGGTACGGCGACGCCCGCCATTCTGCTGCACGGTGGACCCGGCTACGGTTCGTTTTACCTGAAACCGATGGAAGGTCTCAGCGACGATCGCCCGGTGGTGCGCTACGACCAACTCGGCAACGGCAAGTCGGACCGCCTTACCGACACCACGAAGATGAACATCGCGCACTTCGTTGCCGAACTGGAAGCGCTACGCGCCAAGCTGGGATATGAACAGGTACACATCGTTGGCCATTCGTGGGGGACGATTCTCGGATACGAGTACTACAAAGCACATCCGACGCACGTGGCCAGTCTCACGCTTATGAGCGCCGCGTTGAACATCCCCAGTTGGGAGGCCAACGCGAAGGCGTTGCTCAAGAAGTTGCCGGACTCCCTGCAACGGGCGATCGCCAACGCGGAAAAGACCGGCAAGTTCGAAGGACCGGAGTACGAGGCCGCCAACAACGAGTTCATGTCGCGCTACGTCGTTCGTCACATACGACAGGCCGATTGGGACAGCACCATGAAGACGGTCGGTATGGAGCAGTACATGTACTTTCAGGGTCCGACCGAGTTCACCATCATCGGCACGCTCAAGCGCTACGACGCCTCGAAGGAACTGAAGAACATCACGGTGCCCACGTTTTTCACCGTGGGTGAGTTCGATGAAGCCAATCCGGCTACGATTCGCAAACAGGCCGCGACCGTTCCTGGTGCGAAAGTGGCGGTGATTGATACCGCTGCACACCTCACCATGTGGGACAACGAACCGCTGACCCTGCAGGTCGTTCGCGACTTCTTGAAAAGCGTGGACAACTCATCGGTGAAGAAATAGTCGCTGGGTCGACTGCTCGCCGGTACGCGAAACCGGCATAGATCTGTCCGAAATTGGCGATGATGTCCGTCATCACTATCGGGACGCGTGTGCGGGAAACGCCCTATTGCGGGGCGACGCACAAATCGCTTACTCGAATGCTGATTGCATTATCCTCACACGGACTGGGCATTTATGGGCGCGCGATTCCCCGGCATTCCCGCCATCATCCACGGCAACGGTGCCGTGGCCGAGGTGATGGGACACGTCTGCGGCGGCGTGATCGGCTATCCGATCACGCCCTCCACCGAGATCTCCGAACTGTTCGAGGCGTTCCGCGCGGCGGGCGGATGCAACGTCTGGGGCAAACATCCGTTCTTCTTCGAGCCGGAGGGCGAGCATTCAGCACAGAGCGGCGCGCTGGGTGCCGCGCTGACCGGCGGCAAGTACGTGTCGAACGCGTCGTCCAGCCAGGGCATCCTCTACGGGATGGAGTCGCACTACGTCACCGTGGGCAAGAAGGTTGGTGGCTTCGTGCTGCAGGTGGCGGCCCGCGTGGTGTCCAAGCACTCGCTCAACGTGATGGCCGGCCACGATGACGTGTATGCGTTGCTGCAGTCGGGCTACACGATTCTCTTTGGCTCCAATCCGCAGGAGGCGGCCGATCTCGCCGCGATCTCCTACAAGGTCAGCGCGACCTCGCTGATTCCGGTGGCCAATGCGATGGACGGCTTCGCGACCAGCCACATGCTGAGTGAAGCCCTGATGCCCGAACCCGAGCTGCTGCGCGAATTCCTCGGCGATCCCTCGGGTCGCATGAAGGCGCCGACGGTTGCGCAGGAAATGCTGTTCGGCGCCAAGGGCCGCGTCTTCCAGCTCGAGCAATACCTGGCCAGGCACCGCGCCGATCTCGCGCCGGGAGACTACGAACAGCTCCTCGTGCACCTCGTCTCCAACGCCGATGCGATCGAGCGCGACAACGAGGGAACGGGCATTCCCGCCACGCTGGATTGGATCCCCGAAGAGCTGGCCGCCCCGTGGCGACGGCAGTGGATCAACGCCTTCGAAAAAGGCACGCGTCAACGCGTACCGGCGCTGGTGGACATCAACAATCCGGGACTTACTGGTGGCGTACAGAATCAGGCCGACTTCCAGGCTGGATCGGTCGATCACCGCACGCACTTCGTAAGCGAGGTGCCGCGATTCGTGCGCGCGGCGATGCAGGAATACGCGGAGTTGACCGGACGCGAGTACAAGCCCGTCACCACGTTCCTGTGCGACGACGCCGAAACGGTGCTGGTGGGTCTTGGTTCCGTCACGGATGATGCAGAAGCCGTGGCGACGTATCTGCGCAGTCAGGGCAAGAAGGTCGGCGTCGTGTCGGTCAAACTGCTGCAGCCCTTTCCAGAGGCCGAGTTGGTGGAAGTCCTGCGCGGCAAGAAGGCTGTCACGGTGCTCGAGCGATCCGATGTCACCGCGCTCGCAAGCCTGGTCACGCAGGCGCTGTTCAAGGGCGTCGAGAATGCCAGCGGCATGCGTCATCCGGGCATCCCCGCCGTCGAGACATTGCCGAAGATGACCACGGCGATCTTCGGCCTGGGTGCACACGACCTGCAGCCGCGACACCTCATCGCGGCGTATCGGAACATGGAGACGGGCAATTCGCCCTTCGTGTATCTGGGCTCGCAGTTCTTCGCAAAGAACCCGTCGCCATCGCTGGCCGCGCTGCAGGACCGGTTGAGAGTCGCGTATCCGGAAACCGAATTGATGGCGTTGGAGACGGAGCCCAATCCGAACCTGCTGCCACCTTCGGCATTTCGCATGCGTTTCCACTCGGTGGGCGGATACGGCACCATCGCCACCGGCAAGCTCATCACCGACATCCTTGCCGGTGCGCTCGACATGCACTCGAAAGCCGCACCCAAGTACGGCTCGGAGAAGAGCGGAGCACCCACCAACTACTACATCACGCTCAGTCCCGAGCTGGTGAAGCTCACCAACGCGGAACTGGAAGATGTCGAGATCGTGATCTCGCCGGATCACAAGGTCTTCAGTCACACCAACCCGCTGCGCGGCTTGATCGAAGGCGGCACCTTCGTATTGCAGACCACACTCTCGCCCATTGACGTCTGGAAGGAGCTGCCCGATCAGGCGCGGGCGACGATCCGTTCGCGGCGCATCAGGTTCTTCATCCTCGATGCTTTCGCCGTGGCAAAACGCCACGCACCGACGCCCGAGTTGGAAACGCGCATGATGGGCATCGCGTTTATCGGCGCGGTGTGCGGGCATGTCGATCGGATCGTCGCCGACGCTTCGCGCGACGTGATGATGGACAAGATCCGGCGGCAGATCACGAAGAAGTTCGGCGCCAAGGGTGGCGCGGTCGTTGAAGGCAACATGGCCGTGATGGCGGAAGGCTTGGAGGCCACGCAGCGGGTGGACTACGACTCGCCCGAATTCACCGCGGTCGAAGCACAAGTCGCCACGAAGGCGCGCCGCACAATCGCGATCTCGGCGGGCATGTGCCGCCAGAACGGGTGCTCGTCCAGCGAGGGCTTCCTCGACCGCGACTATTACGAGCAGATGATCGGCGCGCCCTTCCGCGACGGAACGATCGGCGAAGCGCCGGTGCTTCCCGGCACCGGAATGTTCATCCCGGCCGGCACGGCTGCGTGGAAGGACAAGGGCCTGTTCCGCCGCGAGGTGCCGGAATTTCTCGCCGACAAGTGCACCGGCTGCATGGAGTGCACGCTGGTGTGCCCGGATGCCGCGATCCCGAACACCGTGCACGACATCCACGACCTGCTGCTCACCGGCATCAAGCAACTCGAGATCCCGGAACCGCAGCGCGTAGTGCTGCGCGATCAGGTGCATCCGCTGAGCGTCACCGTGCGCGAGCTGTACCGCGCCAACAAGGACAGCCGGCCGTTGCACGAAGTGCTGGCCACCGCCGTCGCCGATGTCGACACCGACAGTCCGACGCTCAAGCGCAATCTCGGCCGACTGGTCGATGCGCTGGCGCTCTATCCAGTAGCGCGCACGCGGCCGTTCTTCGACGCGATGGAGAAGGAGAAATCGGGCGCAGGCGGCCTCTTCTCGTTGGCCATCGATCCGTGGAAATGCAGTGGCTGCCTCGAGTGCATCGACGTGTGCGGCCCCGGAGCGCTTCAGCCGCGCGTCCAGGACGCGACGATTCTCGACACGTTGCAGGCGCGCTTCGAATTCCTGAGCCAGACCGCCGACACTCCCGCGCGCTTCGTCGACACGGCTGTCAAGGAAGGCGGCGACATCAAGCGCATGATGCTGGCGCGCGCCAACTACTATGCCACCACCGGCGGCCATGGCGCCTGCCGCGGTTGCGGTGAGGTCACGGCGATTCGCCTCGTCACATCGCTCAACCACGCCATCCACGCCAAGCGCCGCAAGGAACACATTCGCGAGCTGGATGCGCTGATCGGCCGGCTTCACGCCAAGCGGCCCACGCTGCACGATGACACCGCGCGCTTCGATCGCATCACACGCACCATTGACACGCTGGAGAAGCGACTATACCTGCTGGAGAGCGGTCCCACCGGCAATGGCCCCGCCTCGGCGGTCATCGCGAACGCGACGGGCTGCAGCAGCGTGTACGCCTCAACCTTCCCGTTCAACCCGTACAACGATCCGTGGGTGAACAGTCTGTTCCAGGACACGCCGGCGGTGGCCAAAGGCCTCTTTGAAGGCATCGCTGCCGCGGCGCTGGACGACATCAAGGCGCTGCGCGTCGCACGACTCGAGCTGGAGGACGCGTACGACACGAAGGTGCACGACCAGGCGTTGCGCTTCTTCGGATGGAACCAGTTCACACCGCAGGAACTCGCACTCCTGCCGACGGTCGTCAGCATGGGCGGCGATGGCGCCACGTACGACATCGGCTTTGGCGCGCTGTCACGGCTGCTCACCACCAGCACACCGATCAAGGTGGTCGTGCTGAATACCGGCGTGTATTCCAACACGGGAGGACAGACATCGACAGCAAGTCTTACCGGCCAGGATTCCGATCTTACGCGCTTTGGCGCGGCGCACGCGGGCAAGCAGGAAGATCGCAAGGAACTTGGTCTGATCGCCGCGTTCCATCCGAACGTGTTCGTGGTGCAAACATCGACGTCCTTGCAGGGACATTTCCTGAAGAACGTCATGGAGTACCTCAACTATTCCGCGTCACCGGCGGTGCTGGACGTGTACACGCCCTGCCAAGCCGAGCATGGCATTGCCGACGCGGCGGCCAGCCAGCGTTCGCGACTCGCGGTGGACAGCCGGATGAATCCGGTGTTCGTGCACGACCCGCGACGCGGCAACGACCTGTACGGCCGCTTCTCGCTGGAAGGCAACCCGGACCTCGATCAGGACTGGACCACCAGCACGCTGGAATACGTGGAAGATGGCGAGACCAAGCTGCTGCCGGTGCCGTTGACGCCAGCCACGTTTGCGCAGGAGGAAACGCGATTCAGGAAGCAGTTCCGCAAGCTCCCGGCGAACGCGCAGGCAGTACCCATCCACGAGTACGTCACGCTGCCCGCTGCGGACCGTGTCGGCAAGACGCCATTCGTGTTCAGCACTGACGACAACAGGCAGCTGATTCGCGTGGAAGTCTCCAACACGATCGTCCACCTGGTCGAAGAGCGGCGCAAGTACTGGCGCACGCTGCAGATCCTGGCGGGGCGGCAGGTGGAGAAGCTGGATGCGGCGCATCACGTTGAGGTCGCGGCGCTGCAGCAGCGATATCAGGAGTCGGTCTCGCAGCGTGAGTCGTCGCTCGATGTCATTGCGCGCGCGATGAGTGAGCTGGCCGCGGCCTCCAGTGCGCCCGCCGGCAGTTTCGCGGCGGCGCTATCGCCCTTTGGCGGCAGTCCCGCATCCGTCGCGTCATCCACCCCTACCTCGGCGACGCTCGCGTCGGCGTCGGCGACAGTCGCCGCGGGAGCCACGGGAATCGCTGGCCTGCCCACGATACGCGACGAAGACATCGCCAAGTGCACCAACTGCAAGACGTGCTATCAGGAGGTCGGCGAGCTGTTTGAGAAAACACGCATCGTCGCCGATGGCGTCACGAAGGACGTCGCGCGGCCGATTCCGGGCGCTCACGCGTCGATCTCGATCACACCCGAGCTGCTCAGCCGCGTTGCACGCGTCGCCGCCAACTGCGATGCGGAGATCATTCGATGAGTCTGGTCCTTCCGGTTCAGGAAGAGCTGCAGGAAGCGGAAGACCTCTTCCAGAAACAGGTCGAGCTGCTGAAGAAGCGACTGCTCACCGATCCGAAGTCGCTGCGCAGCATGTTCGTGGCCGACGGCGTGCAGGCCATCGCCTGGGAGTTCCAGCAGGAGGAGTTGGGCGCGGCATTCACGAGCGCGACCTGGAACCTGCTCGTGCGCGACGATGAAATGAGCACCATTCTGCTGCGCTTCATCTGGGCCATGCCGCTCAAGTTCAAGCGCAAATTCATCAAGGCGCTCGACGTGCATCTGTCTGATCGGTACCCGATGTTCAAGGGCCTGTCGGATGGCTGGCCCGGCGACGCGTACATCCCGCCGTACATCCGCCCTGCCGAGCAGCGCTCGCACGACTTCGAACTCGTGAATCAAGGCTACCTCGGCTACATGAGCGTGGGCTTCACGGCGCGTGATGTCGAACTGTTCGTGTGGCTCGAAGTGTTGCGCGACAAGCAGTGCCAGGACCGACCGTGCGAGGTCGGCGTCCTCATTCACGGCAAGCCCGAGCCCAAGGGCGGCTGTCCAGTCAAGATCCACATCCCGGAAATGCTCGACCTCCTTGGCCAAGGAAAGTTCAGGCAGGCACTTGAGCTCATCGAGGGGTGCAACCCGCTCCCCAACGTCACCGGTCGTGTGTGCCCGCAGGAGCTGCAATGTCAGGGCGTATGCACGCACACCAAGCGGCCCATCGAAATCGGCCAGCTTGAGTGGTATCTGCCGCAACGCGACAAGCTGGTGAACCCGGACATCTCATCACGGTTTGCCAAGGTGGTCAGTCCGTGGGTCCGCGGTGACAAGCCGCCCATCGCGGTGGTGGGCTCGGGGCCGTCGGGGCTGATCAACGCATACCTGCTGGCCGCCGAGGGTTTTCCGGTCACGGTATTCGAGGCGTTTCATGAACTGGGCGGAGTGCTGCGCTATGGCATTCCTGAATTCCGACTGCCGAACGAATTGATCGACGACGTGGTCAACAAGATCACGCTGCTTGGCGGTCGCTTTGTGCGCAACTTCGTGGTGGGCAAGACCGCCACGCTGGACGACCTGAAGGCCGCCGGATTCTGGAAGATCTTCGTCGGCACCGGCGCCGGCTTGCCGACCTTCATGAATGTGCCCGGCGAGCATCTGCTTGGCGTGATGTCGGCGAACGAATTCCTGACGCGTGTCAACCTGATGCGCGCCATCGACGACAAGTACGAAACGCCACTGCCCGAGACGGAGGGGAAGGAAGTATTCGTGATCGGCGGTGGCAACACCGCCATGGATGCGGCGCGCACGGCCCGGAGACTGGGCGCCAACGTCACCATCGTCTATCGTCGCACGAAGTCGGAAATGCCGGCGCGAAAAGAGGAGCTTCATCACGCACTGGAAGAAGGCGTTCAGTTGAACGTGCTGCGTGCGCCGATCGAGTTCATTGGCGATGCGAACACCAACTTCATCAGCCATGCGGTGCTTGAGATCAACGAACTCGGTCCGCCGGACAAGACGGGCCGGCGTAGCCCATTGGCCACCGGACAGACCGAGCGCGTGCCCGTGGACCTGGTGATCATGGCGTTGGGCAACAAGGCTAACCCGATCATGACCGAGGCCGAACCGGGGCTCAAGACATCCAAGTGGGGCACGATCGAAGTCGTGCAGGGCACGCAGCAAACGTCTATCCCTGACGTGTACACTGGTGGCGACGCGGCACGCGGCGGTTCCACCGCCATCCGCGCGGCCGGCGACGGTCAGGCTGCGGCGCGCGAAATCGTCGGGGTGATTCCGTTTCCGGCCGACGAGATCAAGCGCCGCGTGGACAGTGCGGCGCGCTACACCGAACTCGGTCAGGCGAGTCAGACGATCGTTGACAAGATCGAGTTGGCCGGCGGCATCGTGGAATTCACGGTGCGCGCGCCGCTGATCGCCAGGTCGGCGAAGGCGGGTCAATTCGTGCGCGTGCTGGCGTGGGAAGACGGCGAGCTGGTGCCGCTCACGCTGGCCGATTGGGACGCCGACGCCGGCACCATCGACCTGGTGATCCAGGGGATGGGCACCAGTTCGATGCTGATGAACAAGATGGCCGTGGGCGAGTCGTTCGCCGGCATCGCCGGTCCACTCGGCCGCGCGAGCGAGCTGCACGCGCACCGTGACAACGAGACGGTGGTGTTCGTTGCCGGCGGCGTGGGCCTTCCGCCGGTGTATCCGATCATGCGCGAGCACCTGAAGATGGGCAATCACGTCACGCTGATCGCAGGATTTCGCTCAGCCAGCCTGCTGTTCTGGACCGGTGAGCGGGAGCGCATGGGACAACTGCAGGCGCAATACGGCGAGCAGCTCGATGTGATCTACACATCCAATGACGGCACGTTCGGCGTGAAGGGTTTCGTGACCGGACCACTGGACGAAATGCTCAAGGCAGGCACGACGAGCAGTGGTCGCAGGATCGCCGAGGTCGTCGCGATCGGTCCACCGTTGATGATGCGCGCGGTGAGCGACCTCACTCGGCCTTATGGCGTGCACACCATCGCCAGTCTCAACTCGATCATGGTTGACGCGACGGGCATGTGTGGTGCCTGCATGGTGCCCGTGACGATCGACGGAAAACTGGTGCGCAAGCACGCTTGCATCGACGGGCCCGAGATCGATGCCCACATCATCGACTGGGACAAGTTCCTGCCCCGCTTCGGCGCGTTCAAGGCGCAGGAGCAGCGTAGCAAGATGGCGCACGGACTGGTGTAGGACTTCTTACGCCCCGGGCTTCTTCGTCGCCGCCGGTGCGTCGGCCGGTAGCACCACCAACTTCCGTGTCATGCCAGCCTTCTGATGCGTCAAGTCAGACACCGGGCAGTAGACGTCATACACTCCCGCCTTCAGTGTCACAGTCAGCGTCGCTTCCTGTCCGGCCGGAATATCCGGCGTGCCTTTGTCGAGCTTGTTGCCGTCGGTCACCCAGAAGCCGTGAGAAATCGTGCCGCTGTTCCTTACGCGGAATACGACGACGCCAGCCTTCACTGTATCGCGCACGAGTCCCACCTTGAACTCGCTCAGCGTCACGACGACGGGCTGCGCGCTTGCTACCGACGCAGAAGCTGCTAAGGCGGCAGCAAAAAGTATGCGATGCATGCGTGATTCCTCGAGAATGTGGATGATGCGCTGCATTCTAAACGTACCCGACCACTCCATCGTTGGTCGTCAGGCATGACTGCGCGAATCGCAGTGTGACGGTCATTGCTTCGACAGCGACATCCCGCGCATGCGCCGCGCGACTCCCATCAGTTCGCGTAGCGCAGTGATGCCGCCCGGGAGCGTGAGCCACAAGAACGCATACGCTGCGACATAGCGCAGCGCGCCCACGGCGAGCCGCTGCGTGTCGCCGGCCGGAAGCGATTGGCCGGACCACCATAGCACCAGCCCGGCCGCGGCGCTCGCCGTGAGCGGGCGCCACACAACACGCCAGTAGTCCGTCCACGTGACGGGAGATCCATGGAAGGCCAGAGCAAGCTCGGGCACCAACAGAAGCCAGCGCGCGACGGCGTACGCGATGGCGATGCCGAGCATGTTCCACTGCGCCCCGATCGCCACCACGCCGGCCGTGACGATCAGCTGCAGGATGCTCATGCGCAACTGCGTGGTTGTGCGGCCTTCCGACAGGAACAGCCAGCGCGTGTGCCGGCTCAGCGCCAGCGCAATGCCGCCAATCGTGACGTAGCGGAACACATCGACGGCATCCGTCCAGCCGCGCCCGAGCAGCGTGAGGATCGTAGCGCGCGACTCGATGGCAAAGAACGTGAGCGCCGGCAGCATGGCCGAGAGGATGAGGAGGAGCGCCGTCCGCCAGTAATGACGATAGAGTCGCTGATCGTCGCGCGAGCGCGACAGACCCGCGACGGCCACGTTGAGCAGCGGCGGATACAACTGCCAGACTGGATAGTGCCCCCAGCGGTACGCCAAATCGTACAGGCCGATAGCGTACGTTCCGCTGCCAATGCCGACGGTTACCCGGTCGATGTTCTGCGCGGCGAACGTCACCAGGTTCGTGGCGGCGTAGCGGCGCGCGAACTGCAGGATCGACGTCGTCGCCACGGACGGCCCCGCCTCCGAGCGGCTGTCCTTCGTGACGTCACGTCGCCGCGGGCGCCATGCCACGAGTCTCCAAGTCCAGCCGGCCCGCACCAGCGCGGTCGACGCATTCTGCAGGACAAGCGCCCAGTAGCCTGCTCCCAACCACGCCGCCGTGAGTCCGATCGCCATGCCTGACGCGAGGCTGCCGACCTCGACGCGCCGCAGCGCTGGGAAGCGCATCGCGCGCATGGCCAGCGCTTCGGGAAGTTCGGCCATCGACATGGCGATCGAGCCGGCCGAGACCGCAATGATCACGGCGATCAGGCGCGGCTCGTCGTAGAGGAGCGCGAGCGCGGGGGCCGCCGCGACCATGCCGACGCCCAACCACAGCGAGTAGCGCATTCCGATGCGGAACAGGCGCTGAAGATCGTCGTCACCGACTTCGCGGGCCTGCACGACGGCCATCGAGAATCCGAAACCACGAAATGTCGCGACGAAGGAGGTCAGCGTGCTGGCCATCGCCAGAACGCCGAAATCGCCCGGCGCCAGCAGTCGCGCCATGATCAGACCGGAGGCGAGCGACATGACAAGCAGCACCGCCTGGGAGCCGATCTGGACGGCGCCCGAGCGGGCCGACCGCCGTCCAACATCCCTCGGCGCTCCGGGTTCGGTCATTTCCGCAAGGACTGGTCGCGTGGAACTGGAGAATAAGGGACGGGAGCATCACCTTCCGATCTCTTCGTTTTGATCAACCTACTGTCAGCGGGTTCGCCGTGTCACGGCTGTTTGACGTCTACGGGTATGAGTTCACCATCGAGAGCGACTCGCCCGATCCCGCACGCAACCTCGCGTCCGATTTCGAGTTCTTCGCGGTCGATCGAGCCCCGGCCGCGCGCCCGGTGGTGATTCGCATCCGGGATGTCGATCCGGACTACGACGCGCTTCCGGCATTGTGTGCGAACGTCTACACGCCGCGCAACGCCTCCTACCGGGACGCGGATCTCACCTACGCCGACTATCACGGGCGCGGCTTGGGTATCCACAACCGGCGCACCGGCGACTTCGAGATCATCACGCGCGATCCCCACCTGCAGTACGAGGCCTCCTACCTGTTCGTATTGGCGCAGCTCGGCGAGGCGCTGGATCGTCGGCAGATGCATCGCGTGCACGCGCTCTGTATCAGCATCAAGAATCGTGCGGCGCTGGTGCTGCTGCCGATGGGTGGTGGCAAGAGCACTCTGGCTTCGCACGTGCTCGCCGACCCGGAGGTGAAGCTGTTGTCGGACGACTCGCCGTTCATCGATCGACGGGGCCAGGTGCACGGCTTCCCAACGCGCATCGGCTTGCTGCCAGGCTCCGAGGCGTCGGTGCCGGCCGAGTACCGGAGAACGATTCAGCGCATGGAGTTCGGCCCCAAAGTCCTCATCGACTTTCGCTACTTCGCCGAGCGTGCCGTGGGGGCCGCCGATCCCGCGTTCGTGTTCCTGGGCAGCCGCTGCCTGTCGCGCGATTGCGAGATCGCTTCCGCGTCGTACCTGGATGGCCAGCGCGCCATGTTCGCGAATTGCGTCATCGGTATGGGGCTCTTTCAGGGACTTGAGTTCTTCCTCCAGAAGAGCGCCGGCCAGATCGCCGGTCAGGCGGCGATAGTCTGGTCCAGACTTCGCGCGTCGCAGCGACTGCTTTCGCGCTCGCAGGTGCTGCACCTGCGGCTCGGTCGCGACCAGCAGCTCAACGCCCGCCACCTTCTCGAATACATGCGGTCGCACTAACGCATCATCGCCGACGCGACGGGAGCGCGCACTACCACGACTGATACATCGCCGACTCAGCGAACTCGCGGCAGAAGGTCTCGCCCGAGAGGAAGGACACGTCTCGGGCGGCGAGATACCGATGCGTTTCGAGCACGAGATCCGGGTCGGCCGCCTTCGCGGCCGCGTCCTCGAGGGTCTCGAAGAAGAACGGATAGTCGTCACCGAGATACTCAACCGTGCCGGGTAGCCGGTTGACGAGCACCGGAGTCCGGCGCACGATGCACTCGATCACGGCGTTGTTGACCACCGACGAGTGCAGGTCGAGGAAGACGACACTACGCGCAAGCAAGTTATCGTACTCGGTGTTGACGCAGCGCGGCAGGATCGTCGCATTCCAATGCTCCATGGCCGGCGCACCAGTCTGCGCGCGCTCGGCGTCGAGTGCGTTCATGAAGCGCGGCATCAGTTCCTCACCAACTGGAATCAACAAGTGCTTTCGCGCCGCCGGCAACGGCAGGAAGTGGATCGACGCGAGTCGACGCAGCCACCAGCCCACCTGCACCACCGGTTGGCCGTGACGCATGTACGCGTCGAAGTCGAAGGTGCGCTCGACCAGTTCAGTCGGATGATGGAGCGCGAGCACTGGAATTCCGGGAAGGAACGCACCAACCGAGTCGCGCAGGTGCCGGGAAAGCGTGATCAGCCCGCGGCAATACGGCAGGCTGTCCTGCCACTCACGCAGTTGGGAAATCCTGGCGAGTGTCTTGCTGGCGTCCTGCCACGGTGGCACGTCGGGTGGCGTGTGAATGAAGCCGGCCCAGGGCTGCCGGTATGGAATGCGATGCTCGGTGATGGCGAGCGACAGCTCCCGCGCGAAGTTGCGCTCGATCATGGTATCCAGCAGAATCGCGCCGGGGTGCTCCGTGGTCAGCGGTGCCAGCGATCGCTGGGCGTAGGCCCAACCGCTGCGCTGCGCGCGGTAGTCGATGAAGCGTTCGAATCGGACTTTCGGGATCACGATGACAAGTGTATGGGTTCAACGGTCGCGATTCGAGACCGATCGACGCTGCAGTACCGACGTGAGTCCGGGAGGTATGGTTGAGACGCGACTCGCCGTCAACGGCGATCTATCGTGCAGCGGCGCGCCTTCTGGGCCGGACGCTGCTGGCGGCACCCATCGTGCGCACCATCTACGTCCGGCGCAGCGTGGCGGCCGGCGAAGCGGTGTTTCCGCTTAGCGACCTCGATTTGGCGATGGTGATCGAACCTGCCCCGGGCGCTGAGATCGAGTCCCTGCGGCGCCGCTACCGGGGCGCCCGCGTAGCCTTTCCGCGACTTGGCGAGTGCCAGCTGTTCACGCCGGAGGACCTCGAGGAATTCGTCTTCACAGACCCGTATCGCGCGTCGTTGGATCGCCGCTGCGCGGTCACGGTGTTGGGCCCGCCGCCGGAAATTCGTTCGGCGCCGATTCCGCCGCTGGAGACGGCGCGACGGCTGGTCTTCTGGTTTGAGCATTTCATTCCGACCGCGCGTCGCACCGGCAATCGACGAAATCTCAGGAAGTTCGCGATCGAGATGGTGAATGCGCTCGGTGTGCTTGAGGGTCGGTGGCCGGAGCCGCTCACCAGCCGACGCGAGACGCTTGAACGCGTGGCGCTGCCGGTCGGCGACGAGTATTGCGCGTGCCTCGAACTCGCCGCGCGGGCGCACGCGCTGGTGCGTCCGTCGGCGCCGAGGCTCAGCGCGCCGCTGGTGTTGCCGGGGCTCGTGGTCGCGCCGTCAGTCGGCGATGCCATCGCATCGAAGGCGGAAGCGGTCGTGACGCCAGAAGTCCTCGACCTCCTGCTGCACACGCAGACGCCGTGGTTATGGAACACGCACGGCGTGGCGCTTGCGCGCGCTGGCTTTCAGGAGCCCGGCCGGTCGGCCTGGATTGCAGCGGCCCGTCGCTATGCGGGAGGCGAGCGCGTGCGGGGCCCGGGATTCCTCGAGTCGGGCACGGATGGCGCATACGCGCGCCTGCGCGCGTCAGCAAGCGTGCTTGGTGGCGATACGCCGATACTGCCGACCGTTACTCGGTCCCTATCGGACTACTACCTCGGACCGTATGAGCAACTGGCGGCGTGGGCCGCAGCGTTGCGCGACCGTGCCCGAGCCGACGTATAGGTCGA
>JBEBIR010000468.1:0-3535 GCA_040080315.1 Gemmatimonas sp. | reverse complement strand
GGCGTTTTCGCAGAGCACCACCAGGTGTGGTATTCCGGCCGTCACGAGGCCCATACGCTGTTCACCGCTCACCAGATCGATAGCCACGTGGCTCGTCGGTACGTCCACCGGCTGGAGGCTGATCTCCGGAAGTCCATACACCACGCGGCTCGCGATCCGGCCCGCCGGCGTGTCGAGGCCCATACCGTCGGCTTCGGCGAGACCCAACTCGATGGCCATCACGGTCGAGCACAGCGTGGCGTTGCCACACAAGTCCGCGGGCGTTCCATCACTGTTGAAGTACCTGATCCGAGCCTGGACCGAGGCGCCAGGAGAGGTCTGATCGGGATCCCCAATGGGTTCGAGAATCACGATGCCGTCGGCCCCGATCCCATTGTGTCGACTACAGATAGCGCGTATGACCTCAGGTGACGTCAGGCCCGCGCCGTCAACTTCGCGACCGTCAAAGAACACGAAGTCATTGCCCGATCCCGTCATCTTGGCAAACGTGACGCCGCGAAGGGTCGCGTCCATCAGGCGCGGCCCATCATACTCCACCAGCGAAGGCGCCAGACCATAAGGATCGCCTCACGCACGATGCCCTTGGACATCTTGGACTCGCCTTCGGTGCGATCATGAAAGACGATCGGAATTTCGGCGATGCGGAAGCCGCGTTTCCAGGCCCGAAAGCTCATCTCGATCTGAAAGGCGTAGCCATTCGATCGCACCTTATCGAGCGGAATGGCCAGGAGCACGGCGCGACGAAAGCACTTGAAGCCACCAGTGGCGTCGCCGAGCTGCATTCCGGTCACGGCTCGTGCGTAGATGTTCGCGCCGTAAGACAACACCAGCCGGCTCATGGGCCAGTTGACCACGGTGACCTTTCCGTCGCGATATCTGGACCCCAGCACCATGTCCACGCCCTGCACGGCAGCCAGGAATTCCGGCAGGTGCGACGGGTCGTGCGAAAAATCGGCGTCCATCTCGAAGATGAAGTCGTACGGACGGGCCAAGGCCCACTGAAAACCCGCCAGATACGCGCGCCCCAGTCCCTCCTTCCCTGCCCGATGGAGCACGTTGACGCGAGGCTCTCGGGCGGCCAGCTCGTCAACGATCTTCCCCGTGCCATCCGGAGAGTTGTCGTCAACCACGAGCACGTCCAGCCGCTGGTCTTGAGACAGGATCAAGGGGACGATCTTCGCGATGTTGTCGCTTTCGTTGTACGTCGGCACGATGACCAGGCCTCGCTCTCCAAGAGCGAGGGAACCGCGCGCCGGGGTGGGAATACGGGACACGCTCTTCTCCTCAGACCGTGGACGGTGATGCGAGCCGGCGATCCATGAAGGCGCCTCCGATCATGAGCGTCAATGCCAGCGCTAACGCGCCAAGGCTAATGCGTTTTCCGGTGCGATACGGCGCGCTGTCAAATCGAAGCGTGACGTGCTTGGCGCCGCTCGGTAGCTCAACGCCAATGAGCGTGAAGTCGGCGCGACCGGCACTGGCGGGCTTCCCATCAACCTGCGCCGTCCAGCCTGGATAGAAATTCTCGGAGACGATCAACGCGCTGCCGGCTGGTACGGTCCCGACAATCGTCACATCAATTTCTCCCGGCTCGTAGCGGGTGAAGGTCACGCTGTTCGCCAGCGGTTCGGGAAGTGGCGAGTTCACCGGTTTGGACTGCACCGACGACCCGCTGTCAAAGATTGCCACGCGACGCACATCGAACAGCGGGTTGAGCACAGTGGCCTTGGCCGTGGCATCGTCCAGCTTGACGATCATGGGCGCCACCCACGCGGCCGGATTCGCACCCGGCAGTTCGTAGAGATACGTCATGGTGCCGGCCGCGTTGCGCACAGGTCCGGCGACCAATTTGGCGCCTTGGAACGGCACCGAGTTGGCGTTGGTATAGAAGTATCTCGCGTTCACCAGCGCCCAGAAGTTCGGATTGGCCAGCGACTGATATCCATCGGCCTTGCCGTACAACTCCTGATATCTCCCCAGCTCGTTGCCGTGGTAGCCCAGCACGCCCCGCACATCATGATGCATCAGGGCGTCACCGGCGACGAACGGATCATGCGGTGCCATGTTATCGCTGAGCGGCAAGGCAATGACGCGCGCGGGCTGCGGCTGCGACTTGAGAAATGTGACGATCGGGTCTTCGGCGTACAGCACACTGGCGCGAGCGGAAAATCTCCAGTACTGGCGCTCCACCGTCCACAGGTCGAGCGCAACCACTGACACCAGCAGGAAGCCGGCGCGCGCTGCCGACAGACGACCGCGCGCCGTGAGCACCAGAATGACGAGTGTCAGCACGACAAACGCCGCACTCCGCCACGCACCAAGTACCACATTCGTGGCGTTCGCGTCGATGAGATCCGCTCGCTCGGCGAGCACGCCTCGCGCGATGTTGGTGAGACCACCCGCCGATGCGAGGAGCGCGACCGCGAGCGCGAATCCACCCCAGAGGGCGACGTACCGCGTGGATGCGCGCCCGGCCAGCACGCGCTCAGCGCCGAATGCGGCCAGCACCGCGGTGGCGAACGCCACGATATACAGAATCGTGCTCGGGGCGCGGAAAAACTTTGTACCCGGCACCACCGCATACACCAACTGATAGAACGGCGTGTTGCCACCCCATGCCCAGAACAGCGAAACGATCAGCGCACCGAGCCAGAACCAGGCGTGCTTGCGATGCCGGTTGAGCAGCCCACCGCCAAACGCGAATAGCGCGAGCACCAACACACTCGCACCGATGTACTCACTGTGAAAGTGAATGCCGTTGCGTCCCCAGTAGTTGTCCAGAATGCCGGAGAACTGGGGCACGTACATGTTGATCGTCTCTTCAAGCGGGAACGAATACGAAATGGCGTGCTCCCATCCCTTACCGCCGGCGCGCGGTGACCACGGTGTGTATTCGCGTACCGGCAGGTACTGAACGGCGCTGATCGCGCCGCCAATCACCACCGCCAGTGAGGCGAATCCCAGCCGTTGCAACCCGAGCTTCGACGTCAACGCCGGAGCGTGGGAAGCGGCGGCATCGGCCGATGTACTCGACACGTCCGCGGAGACGGCCTGCGGACGCAGCGCGAGAAACAACGCGAAGGCGCCCGACATCAGCAGCATGTACTGCAGCAACTGCGGATGCGGCGAGAGCGCGGCAAGGCCGACGATCAGTGCCAGGCCTCCCCAGGCACTTCGGCGCCCATCGCGAACGCCGCGCACCAGCGCCCACAGCGCCGCCGGAAGCAGCGCACTGACAAACAATTTGCCGTCGTGTCCGGGCGACGCGTACGACGCCACCGCCCCGCTCATCAAATAGGCCACGCCACCGATGGCCGCACTCTGAAACTTCACGCCCGATGCGCGGAGAAATCCGAAGGTGAAGAACCCGGCCAGCATCATGTGCAGCACAAAACCCCACGTCATCGCGACGTCGGTCGGCAGGAACATGCGCAGCAAAAACGTGGGGTAAAAAATGTCGCCGTGCATCGCGGCGACGTACGGCATGCCACCAAACTGATAGGGATTCCACAGCGGGAACCCGTGTCCCTCGCGC
>JBEBIR010000467.1:0-3536 GCA_040080315.1 Gemmatimonas sp. | reverse complement strand
CGATCACGCTGGAATGACCGCGTGCCGGCTCGGGATGTGACGCGCGACCCACGCGCACGCACAGACGAGCGTTTGGACGGCCGGGCACCACGTGAAGCGCTGCCCTTCGCCAGTCGCAGATTTCGCCGGGCCATCACCACCTCCCCTGAGGACACGAACCGTGAAACGACAATGCCCCGACGGAGGGGATGATCCTCACGTCGGGGCGGGTAGCGATGTCGAACCATTCGGCGCGTTGCGCCAGAAATCGGATACCTCTAAGTCGGATCGAGGGGGTTGGGTGGCTTCGGCGAGCAAGGCGCCGGACACGCGCTGGCGTGGGAGGCACGCAGCGAAGACGGGAGGTACCGCACGTGGAGCGCATCATCCTCCTGGAGGGACCGGGTGGAGTGGCGCAGCAGCAGCATCGCGAGGATACGTTTGTGATCACCGGCTCGTCAAGAGCCAGTGTGCGTCTAACTACTCTTTCATTCCACTATTCTTGAGCGGGTCGCGCAACAAGCTGCCAATTCGGGCGGCCATCGCTTCCATCTGCTCACGATTGGGCATCATCGAGCCGGGAAACGGAAGCGGGATGTTAAAGCCGTCTCCGTCGCGACGCGGGATCAGGTGAATGTGATAGTGCATCACATCCTGCCCCGCGGCCGCGCCGGAGTTGACGACGATATTCAGGTCGCCAGCGCCCGACGCAGCCTCGATGGCTGGAATCAACTTGCTCGCAACCTCATACAGATGCGCGCCAACCCGACGCGGGATATCCTGAACCGTTTCGTAGTGCTCGCGCGGAACCACCAGCACGTGACCGGGATTGACGGGCTGAACGTCGAGGAAGGCGATGGCGACCGCGTCTTCGTACACCATGGAGACCTCGGCAGCGCCGCGGATGAGGTCACAGAAGGTACAATGGCCGCTGGTCGGCGCGTGGGAAGCGTGGGGTGGAGGCATGCGTTCAAGCTGCGGCGCGCGAGGAAGGGATGCAAGAACGTCCCTCGGACCGCGTCACGCGCTATTTTTCCGGCTGGTCACTGTTTCCCCGAGATCGATACCAGATGGCTACTTCGACCCGCCCGACTCGCGCCGCCAAAGGTCAGACCGCTGAGCGCTCAGGCGCTATGCCGCTGACCCGCGAGCAGCTCCTGCACGCCTATCGCACGATGTATCTGTCGCGCCGGATCGATGACAAGGAGATACAGCTCAAGCGACAGAACAAGATCTTCTTTCAGATCTCAGGGGCGGGACACGAAGCGATTTTGATCGCCGCTGGCATGGTGCTGCGTCCCAGCCACGACTGGTTCTACTGCTACTACCGCGATCGCGCCCTGATGCTGATGCTGGGCATGACCCCCAATGAAATGCTGTACAGCGCCGTGGGGGCCGCCATCGACCCGAATTCTGGTGGGCGCCAGATGCCCAGCCATTGGGGCCACAAAGCGCTCAACGTCGTGTCGGCGTCGTCGCCAACTGGCACGCAGTTTCTGCAGGCTGTTGGTGCGGCAGAAGCCACCATGCGCGCCAATCTCCTCGGTATTTCCGAGGGCTTCGCGAACGATGAAGTCGTGCTGGTCACCACTGGTGACGGGACGACCAGTGAAGGCGAGTTTTGGGAGTCGCTCAACACGGCCTCCAATCTCAAGCTGCCGGTGGTGTATCTCGTCGAGGACAATGGCTACGCAATCTCCGTCCCCGTGGAGGTGAATACCGCCGGCGGATCGATCTCGAAACTCGTCGCGTCGTTTCCAGGTCTTCATATCGAAGAAGTGGACGGCTGCGACTTGCTGGCCTCACTTGGCGCGATGGAGCGAGCCGTAGCCTACGCGCGTACGCGCCAGGGGCCGGCGCTGGTGCATGCCAAGGTGATCCGGCCGTACTCGCATTCGCTCTCGGACGACGAGGTGTTCTACCGACCGGCGTCGGAGCGCGAAGCCGATGCGGCACGCGATCCGCTGACGACGTTTCCCACCTGGTTAGTCAGCGAAGGCCTCGCCACGACCGACGAGTTGGTCGCAATTCGAGAGATCGTTGACGCCGAGTTGCTGGCGGCCACCGACGACGCCCTGGCGCAGCCACAGCCAGACCCCAGCACCGTGCATTTCGCTGTGTACGCGCCGGACGTCGATCCAACCAGCGAGCAGTTCGACACCGAAGACGATCCCCAGTACACGGGCGAACCCACGACCATGGTGGACTTGCTCAACACGTGTATGCGCGACGAGATGACACGGGACGATCGCATCCTTGTGTTCGGCGAAGACGTGGCCGACGTGTCGCGCGAGGAGCACTTGGGCAAGGTGAAGGGCAAGGGCGGCGTGTTCAAGGTGACACACGGACTGCAGTCGAAGTTTGGCGGCACGCGCGTGTTCAACTCGCCGCTCGCCGAAGCGAACATTGTCGGGCGCGCGATCGGTCTGGCCCACCGCGGCTTCAAGCCGGTGGTCGAAGTGCAGTTCTTCGATTACATCTGGCCGGCGTACATGCAGATTCGCGACGAGCTGGCGACGATGCGGTGGCGCTCGAACAACGCGTTCAACGCACCGGTTGTCATTCGCACGACCTACGGCGGCTACATTCGCGGCGGCATCTATCATTCGCAAACCGGCGCCTCGCTGTTCACCCACTGCCCGGGACTGCGGGTCGTGTGCCCCAGCAATGCGCTTGACGCCGCTGGACTGCTGCGCACGGCGATTCGGTGCGACGATCCGGTGATCTTTCTCGAGCACAAACACCTGTACCGCCAGACGTACAACAAGGGTCGCTATCCGGGCCCGAATTTCATGATTCCCTTTGGCAAGGCGCGCACCGTGCGTGTCGGGGCCGACATCACCGTGGTGACGTACGGCGCCACCGTGCAACGCGCGCTGGTGGCGGCCAACCAGATTGCCGAAGAGGGCGGACCCGACGTTGAGGTCATCGACCTGCGCACACTCTCACCGTGGGATCACGAAGCCGTCTATACGAGTGTCAAGAAGACCGGGCGCGTGATCGTGGCGTACGAAGACAGTCTGTCGTGGGGATACGGGGCGGAGATTGCCGCGCGTATCGCCGACGAGTGCTTTGCATGGCTCGATGCACCCGTCAAGCGCGTGGCAAGCACCGACACGTTCGTCGGCTATGCACCGCAACTCGAAGACGCGACGCTGCCACAGGTCGAGACGTTTCGCACGGCCTACGTGGAGTTGGCGGGATACTGACGCTTGGGCCAACCCCGATGCGATGGCGTCCCTCCCCTACATCGGTGGCTTCTTCTTGAACATGCCGCCAAGTCCGGCCTTGATGGCGTCGCCGGCGCTTGGCTTGGCGTTCTTGCCCTTGCCTGAATCGGCGGCGGACATTTTCGCGCTGTCCATGGAGGTCTGCGCCGACTTCATGGCCTCAGACAGGTTGGTGACCTCATAGCCCTCGGGAATCCGGAACACACCGGGATCCACGTTGCCCTTCTTGAGGTCGGTGACCTGCATCGTGATGACGTCGGAGGTGGACTTGCCTTTGCCGTCCGTGGTCGTTGACCACGTGGTGCTGCGGAGCGCCATGCCCTTCCG
>JBEBIR010000039.1:0-14915 GCA_040080315.1 Gemmatimonas sp. | reverse complement strand
CCCGTGACGCGCAACGCCGCCTGCGTCACCGGTTCCGAAAAATCACCGCTGGGTGGCGAGATCGCCGCGAGTATGGTCACCGCCCCTTCCCGTTCCGGCATGCCCAGCACGCGCGCGCAACCCGCGCGCTCGAAAAACTGGCCCAGTCGGCTGGCGAGATACGTGGGATACCCCTCTTCCCCCGGCATCTCTTGCTGGCGCGCGCCCATTTCGCGCAGCGCTTCCGCCCAGCGCGAGGTGGAGTCGATCATCAGCGCGACACGCTGGCCCTGATCGCGGAAATACTCGGCGATCGTCACGCCGAGATAGATCGACGCCTCACGCGCGGCGACCGGCATGTTCGACGTATTCACCACCAGTACGGCGCGATCCATCACATGCTGCCCCGTGCGCGGATCAATCAGCTCCGGAAACTCCGTGAGGACGTCGGTCATCTCGTTTCCGCGCTCGCCGCACCCGACATACACCACGACATCGGCGTCGGCGTACTTGGCCAGCGACTGCTCGATGATCGTCTTGCCGGTCCCAAACCCACCGGGCACCGCGGCGCTTCCACCTTCGGCGACGGGAAAGAAGAGGTCGAAGACCCGTTGTCCCGTCACGAATGGTCGTGACGACGGCAGTCGCTCGATCACCGGACGCGGTGTGCGCACGGCCCACGCGTGCGCGAGGCGCAAGGGCGTGCCATCCACCAGCGTGCCGATCTCCGCGACGACGGTGAAGTCGCCGGAGCTAAGCGTTGCCACGACACCGGATACACCGGGTGGCACCAGTATGCGATGCTCCATGGCACCTTCGGCGACCGTTCCAAGCACATCTCCCGCCTGCACGACATCCCCCGCGAGGCGAGTGGCCGCAAAGTGCCACACACGCGTGTGATCCAGCATGTCCGCGCGCGCGCCCGGTGCGATGAAGTCCCCGGTGGCTTCGGCAACGCGGGCCAATGGACGTCCGACACCATCGAGCACCGCTCCCAGCAGTCCAGGCCCGAGTTGCGCCGTGAGTGACACGTTGGCGGGTTCCACCGGTTCACCGATGGCCAGGCCGGTGGTGTCTTCGTACACCTGCAGCGTCGTCACGTCACCGCGTTGCCGCACCACTTCGCCCAGCAACCGTCGTTCTCCCACAAACGCGAGCTCGAACAGCGCCGCATGCATGGGCGACGCTTCCACCAGCGATCCCGCAGCGCGGGCGATATGCGCGGTCATTGCAGTCGCACTCGATAGCCGATCGCCCGTCGCAGGAGATCGAGGATGTAGTCCTCCGCGCCACGCTCCGTGGGCACAAACCCCGCGCTGGGGATCGGGACGATGATTGGCAACGCGCGCTGCTCGAGCGCGCGCTTGAACAGATCGGGTGCGGCATCGAACAGTGTTTGTTCAATGAGCAGGATTCCGGTTTCTGCGCGACGGGCGCACAACTCGAGCTGCTCACCGATCGCCGTCGCATCATCGCCGAGATTGATCTCATCCACCAGCATCCCGGCGAGACGAAAGCCCGGAGCCAACGCCGGCGACGTCGCGGCGCGCACGACGTACTTCATGCGGCGACCCCCGCCGCGCGACGAATCCGTGCTGACGGAATGCCGAGTGACACACTCCAGACGATGCGCAGCAGCGCGCGAAGTTCCAGATGTTGTCGGAGCACGAACGCAATGACCGGCGCCACACTGGTCGGTTCACGCCGAGCCAATGCGCGGAACTCCTCAACCATCGCTGCGAGCGCGGAGTCCTCGGGGTCCCGCCCATCAACGGGGTCGAGTGCGCGCGCCAGGGGCGTCCCGGTCACTCGCGGGAGCAGTCGTGCGACCAGCGGCTCGCGTCGCGCTGCGGCGACCGCAAACGTCAGATCCGCCTCGTGCACCAGCGTTCCACCCTCCACGAACAACGTGGCCACACTGACATCCGTGCGGTGATCAGCGAGCACCAGCGCGGTCCACAGGTTCGCCAAGTCAATGACCCGCTGGGTGTAGTGTCGCAGCATCCGGTTGTAGCGAGTTGCCGTGCGTGCGCGACTGGCAAACGTGCGCGCCAGCGCCACATCGAATTGCAACAGTTCCGGACGCGGTCGCGCGGCCTCCACAGCCATGGCGGCCCCATATGGGCTTTGCCACGCCAGCAGCAGCGACGCGACGTTCGCCACATCACCCGACATCGCCAGTGCGATCAGGGCCCGCATGGGCAATCCCGGCGTGGGAATCAGGCCCGCAGTCCGCTGGTCCACCGGAACACCGGAGACAATCGCGCGCACCACGGCGCGTAGCGAGTGCATGTCCTCCTCGTCGAAGAGCACCGCCAGCGCGTCGTGGCGGGTGCCGCTCCAGCGTGCCAGAATCTGCAGTCGGAGTGCTGCGCGTTCTCGCAGTGCGCGCTCAAGACCATGCACGTGCGTCGCGCCAGTGGTGTTCGCCACGACCGCATCAGGCGCGATGGCGCCGAGCGCTGCCAGTTGCGCGGACACGTGTGCGGCGGGGACACTGCACAGTGTCGCGATCTGTTCGTCCTGCAGCAGGCGGCCCGTCAGGCCCCGCGCGCGCGCGACCAGATCGGTGTAGTCGGTCATGCGAAGGATTCCGCCAGCAGCCGCGCGATGTGAATGGCCCATCGCGGTCGTTCGCTGCCAATGCGTTGCGCGATGGTGGCATTCACGTGCACGCGACCGTCACCCGATTGCACGATGATGCCGAGCGGCACACCCGGATCGACGAGGACGGTGGCACGCATCGCACCCGCCTGCGCCGCTGCCTCGCGCACGAGGCGCTCAATCGACGCAGGGCACCGGATGGTCACATCGCCATCCGGGAGGTACTGCAGCGCGCGCGACAGGTCAGCGCGTATCATGCCCGGCAGATCGGAATGCGTGGCCAACGCGTTGGCATGCAGGATCATGGCGTCCATCACTCGCGTGACCGCGAACTCGCGCGCCAACAGCGTCTCACGCACGGCGCCTTGCTGTGCGAGCGCCTGCGCTGCCGCACGCGCACGCGCGTGTTCGAGCGAACGCACCGTCAGCGCCGCCTGGCGACGAGCCGCAGCATCACGCTCCGCCGTCTCGCGAAGTGCGATGGCCTGCTCGCGTGCCGTCGCTTCACACGCCAGCACGGCGGCGTCCGCCTCTCGCTGCAATCTCTTCAGCAGACCCTCGCCCGCAGGCTCCATCATCCGCCGGTGCCGCGCAGAATGATCAGCACCGCGACCACGAAGCCGAGGATCACCATCGTTTCAGGGATGGCCAACATGATGATGATGGTGGTGGATAGCTGCGGCTTCTCCGCCAGCGTCGCCGCGCCGGCCGCGCCGATCTTCGATTGGGCCCACGCCGTGGCCAGTGCCGCGATGCTCAACACGGCCGCGGCACTGATCACGCTCCACATCGTATTCATGGTATCTCCTTTGGGGTCATTGCCCCGGTGATGGTGTCCAGCGACCAAACGGTGCGTACGAATGGCCACCAGGGCTGTAAAACTTTCCGAAAAACTCCACATAGTGCAGGCGCAACGCGTGAATGGCGGGTGTGAACAACCCGATCGCAAAGTTCACGAGATGAAACAGCAACGCGAACACGAGTCCGACCGCCGTGCTCCCCAACGTGCCGATCATCTGGTTGGCCACCACGGCCAGCATCACCGACGCCGTTCCGACCGCCATGATGCGCGCATAGGACAGCACATTGCCCAGGGTTGCCAGAAACTCCACTGGCGCAATCAGCCCCTCGGTCGCGATCAGCACGGGGAACGCGATGAGCAGCGCGATCACGGCGGGAGTGAACAATCCTTCGGGCAATACGTCGAATGCCGCGAGCAGCGCACCAACCACCAACAGCACCATCACCGCCGACACGCCCTTGCCGACGGCGTGTCGAGGTTCATGGCGCACCGCACTCACGGCACCCAGGATGAGCCCGAGCACCACGTGCACCACCCCAAGCCCAATGGCAACCGCCAGCGCCGCCAGCACAGCGTGCGCGCGATCGAACAGCACGGCCTCCAGACCAAACAGCCGGTGCGCCGCATCGCCGAAGTACTCGCCGAACAGCACACCAAAGATGATCGCGAACGCGGCGCATGGTCCGGCTACTTCGGCCAGGGTGCGTTGCACCGATCCAACCGTCGAGCGCCGATGCAACACGAACGCCAGCACTGCCAACAGCAGGCCGTACCCGACATCGCCCAACATCATGCCAAAGATCATCGGAAAGAACACCGCGACATACGGTGTGGGATCGATCGAGCCGTACGCGGGCAAGGGCATGAGCGCGATAAGTGCCTCGAATGGTCGGAAGAAGCGCGGATTCGACAACATCACCGGCGCATCGTCGGCCGACCACGCCTCGCGCGCGATCGTCTCGACTGTCACGTCGGGGCCACTCGCTCGCGTCAGATACCGCACGAGCGCGGCCGTCCGGTGCTCGGGAATCCAGCCTTCGATGGCAAATGCGTGTTGCGTCACCGCGCACTTCTCGTGTGCGTCGGTCTCGCTCAGCCAGTCGTGAATTGCCTGGCGCGCCTGGCGCAATGCGGCGCGACTGGCATTCACGCGCTCCTCGCGCTCGCGCCGGCCGTCGGTGAGCAACTGGGCGATCTCACTGCCGCGCGCGATCATACGCGGGATAGCCTGCTCCAGCGGCAGTCCGCGATATACCTCGGGGAGCGTCACCTCGGGCACGCGCGCGTCCGCCAGCCGGGCATCAAGCCGTTCGCTGAAATCGCGTGGCAAGGCCAGGAGGACCGCGAGGTCGCCGTCCGCCAGCGACCGCATGTCGATCGCGAACTCCTCGCCGATCTCTCCTCGGAGCAGCGCGGCCAGGGTGTCAATCGTGCCACGCATGGCTGCAGGCACGACCACAATGCGCGACGTCAGGCGGGGTGTCAGCGCAATGCGGCGCACCATCGGGTGCACCGCTGTGAGAAATCCGCGATACCGCGAGACCAGCGCCTGCTCCTCTTCCAGCGCTCGCTCGCGAGCCGACAGTCGCTGCACCTCGCGTCGCACGCGGTTCGCCTCGCAGGCCCAGGTAGCCAGTACGGCGGTCGACGGCGGTTCGCGCGCTCCGCGACCCCCGCTCGCATCATCACCGTGCAGCACCGCCGACACATCGCCAAGCACCCGCAGCAACTGCCGTCGCCGGCGCTCACGTCGCGCGTCCAGTCGGGCACGCCGAATGCCAGGCTGCGCCGCGACTTCGGCCAGATGGAGTACTTCAACATCCTGCAGCGCCGCGAGCGTCGAATCCAAGTCGTCGCGAGGACCGAGGACGCGAATGCGCGCCATGGGAATGATCATGGCGGCGACCGGCTGACGCCGTCCGACATCGAGAGACCGGTGACGTCCGCCAACACCACCGCCGCCAGCCGCGCCGTTGCGTCGGCCGAGACGCTGCGGTAGCGCTCCACCAGATCGGCTGCGGCCTGCGCCACATCGCGGGCAATCGTGGCCAATGTCTCGGCCTGCTCCGCGTCCAATGCCGCAAGCTCCAGCGTCAGCGCCATGCCCGCCTTTTGCGATCGGGCCGCCGCGTCCGCGGCCGCGTCGGCCAGTACGATCGCCGTCGCCGCGCGTGCGTGCTCCAGCCGCGACGCCACCGCGTTCTCGACACGCAACAACGCGTCAAGGGCCGACTCCGGCCGCTGCGCGTGGTGTTCCGGTGCGTGTCTGGACATGGCGTCACTCGAGGCCGTGATGATGTAGCGTCGACAACTATGGGCGTTGTCTCCCTCGAATGTGCTCAGGGGCGTCGCGACCTTGCGTCAGGGAATGCCGCACCTGCCACGCGTCAGGACTTGCCCTACAGAGGTCGCGCGATGCCCCGCTGGATCGGGATTCGTCGACACCGGATCTTGGTTCGCATGGAGAATGCGAACACCGCGCGGGCAGCATCCATAGGCGACATGGGCCGCGTCGCACTGTACCTGCAGGCGATGCGCGTCAAATCGCTCTGGATCTCCACGATGTGCGTGCTCACCGGCGGCGCCATCGCGTTCTGGCAAGGACATGTTCATCTCGCCGGCCTGTTCCTCGCGTGGCTTGGCGCGGTCGCCGTGCAAGCGGGGACGAACCTGACAAACGTTTACTACAACTACAAATCGACCAGTGGACGCGCCGGCGGCGCGCTCTTCGATCCTCAGGGGTCCGCCGCCCCGATGCGCCGTGGGCAGCTCTCACCATCGTCCGTGCACACGGCGGCCATGACTTGCCTGGCCGTGGGCGTGGTCGCCGGCCTCGCCCTCACCGCGACATTCGGTTGGCGCATTCTGGCCATGGGAGTCCCGGGGTTGCTGGCGGGATACTTCTATGGCGCGCCACCCGTGCGATTGGCATATCGGGGTCTGGGCGTACTCACCGTGTTCCTGTTTATGGGACCGGTGATGGTCATCGGCACCTATTGGGTGCAAAGCGGATCCATCTCCCCAAGTGTCATGCTGGCGTCAGTGCCGGTCGGATTGTTGGCGGCCGGCATCATGCACGTGAATGACATTCGCGATTTCGCCAGCGACGTCGCGCACGGCAAGCGCACGCTCAGCATCTCGATCGGTCGACAGCGCGCGGGATGGCTGCTGGTGGCCATGGATGCGACGGCGTATCTGGTCGTGGTCATCGGCGTCGCGATGACGTTGTTACCCTGGCCGGTGCTGCTGACGCTGGCCACCCTGCCTCGCGCGATAGCACAGACGCGCACCGTGATTCGCGAGCGCGACCCGATTGTGCTGAACGGCGCCTGGTTCCTGAGCGTCCAGATCCATACCCAATTCGGCCTGCTATTCCTTGGCGGTCTGGCGCTGGCGCGCGCGTTTGTCGCCTCACGGTGAGGCGCCGCACCGCGCCTCGTCTTTCGTTGGAGCACCTCACGTCCATGTTCTGCCCACTGACTCGCCGGTTCATTGTGTTGCTGTTCGCATTGCTCGCTCCGTGTTCGATGGCAGGCGCGCAGCCGGGTGGAAGCGTGCGTGGCCGCATCAGCGACGCGCGCACGAATGAACCGGTCGCGTTCGCGCATGTCGTGCTGCGCGACGACCAGGGACATGTCGCCGCGGGTGTCGCCGCGGATGCCGACGGCCTGTACGCGATCACGCGCGTGCCCGTTGGTCGCTATGCGCTCGAAGCACGGCGTATCGGTTACGCCAATGCGACGGTTCCGGTCGTCACGATCGCGAACGAGCAGGCACTCACGCTCAATCTGTCGCTGACCCTTCTTGCAGCAAAGACCGACGTGATCGTCGTATCCGGTTCGCGCCGTTTGGAGCGCGCAGCCGATTCCGACGTTAGCGCGACGGTGATATCGGCGGAACAGATTCAGCGTCGTGCCGAACCCACTGTGTTTGGCGCGCTGCGACAGGTACCGGGTCTTGATTTCTTCAGCACCGGACTGGGCCAACAGCAACCCAATGCGCGCGGATGGCCCAATGCCTTCGCCACCAACCTGCTGTTCCTCATTGATGGAAGGCTGGCCACGTTGCCCGGGCTGGGCACGACCCTGCCCGGTATGGTTCCTGTCACGCAAAACGACGTCGCGCACATCGAGGTCATTACCGGCGCGGTGTCGGCGTTGTACGGCGCCAATGCAGCGCAAGGCGTGATCAACGTGGTCACGAAAGATCCGCGCCAGTACCCGGGGCAATCCGTGTCGATGGCGTTCGGGAGCCGCACCTCAGCGCGGATCGATGCGCGACTGGCCGGCATGCTGGGTGAACGGTTTGGCTACAAGATCAGCGCCGAAACGTTTCAAGCCAATGATTTCACCACACGCATCAAGATTGCCGGCTTGGTCGCACCGGACAGCGCGTTTGACGATCCGGAACCGCAAGTGTCGACGCTGTCCACGGGCGGAACGCTCTACTGGTACCCGCACACCGGACGTTCCGTGGCGTTCTCCAGCGGACTTCAGGAGTCCAATTACATCAACGTGTCGGTCGCCGGCCGAATCCAGGTCAAGGGCTGGCGCAATCACTATCAGCAGTTGCGAGCGCAACTCGGCAATGTGCTGCGCGGTTCGCTGTTCCTGCAGGGCAACTACACCGCCAACGATGCCGGCGATTCATACTACCTCGACAACATGGCGCGCGGTAAACAGACCCAGCCGGGCGCGCAGCCGCCCATGGCATTCAGCCGGGCCATGGCTGGCGCGTTGTTCGTCGATCGTGGCGATCGATTCGACGCCGAAGCGCAGTACACCGCACACATTGGCAGTGAGCACTTCTTTACCGCAGGCGCCATGTCGCGGTTGGCGCGTCCGTTTTCCGGCGGCACGTATTTGACCGACAGTGTCAGCAGCGCCGGAACCGACGCACCGGTGCGCATCCGCGAGTCCGGCGCGTATATGGGATACGACAACCTGTCGATCCGGAACGTGCGACTGACGCTCGTCGGTCGATTCGACACGCACAGTGACCTCGAATCGCGGGTGAGTCCTAAGGCGTCCATCTCCTTCACCCTGCCGCGCGGCAATCTGCTGCGCGTGTCGTACAACCAGGCGTTCAACAGTCCGAACACCTACCTGCTGTACGCGCGTTCCCCCATCGGGCGCGCCGGAACGCTGCCATTGGTAATTCGCGGGAACCGGCTGGGATGGCAGTTCACGGCGCCAACCTCGGGTGCCGCAGCGACGCCACTCGAACCCCTGCGTCCTCTGGAAGTGCGCAGCGTCGAACTGGGGTGGCGTGGTACGCCGCATCGGACGCTCGCCGCCGACGCCACGCTCTACGCATCGACGTTCACCAACTACATCTCGCGCCAAACGCGCATCAACGATCCGGCCCGCGGCATCTTCGCCATCGATCCGCTCACGCAGCGCCCGCTCACGGAGATCACGTTCTCATACACCAACTACGGTCGACTCCCCGTGCGCGGCGCGGACCTGCAACTCGAGTGGACGCCCGATGCGCGGTGGCAAGCCACCGCCAGTGCCTCATATCAACTGCCCGGCGAATTCCAGCGAGCGCTCACCGGTCTCGAGGAACCGCAGATCAATGCCCCGGCGCACAAGTACAAGGGAGCGGTACAGTGGCGCGAATGGTGGCGAGCCGGATCGGCACTGGAAGTCTCGGCCGTGCGCGTGAGCAGGTTCTTCTTCCAGAGCACGCCCGCGTACCTGCAAGGCACGGTACCCGCGTACGCCGTCGTCGACCTGAATGTCGGTGTGCCGATTTCACGACGCCTGCTGCGCGCCGATACGCGCGCACAAGTGAACGTGCTCAACGCCTTCAATGATCGACACATCGAACTTCCTGGAGGCGCGACGATGGGGCGCTGGGTGCGCGCCTCTCTGTCGGTGAACTGGTAGCGGTCGTGGCGGGAGGATTCGGGCGTATCGCCTGCCTTCCCAGCTACACTCTCATGCGCACCAGGGCGACTACAATCGATGCGCCAAGAAACACGCTCAGTCCACCCGCACTGGCGGTAATGACGCGATACAACATGGGCCGACCCTGCAGCGCACGCAGCGGATAGGCCAACGCAGACGTGATCAGGGCCATTCCCAGCATGGCGCCAATGCCGAACAGCACCACATAGGAAAGTGCCATCGACGCGTCCGTGAACGTTGCCGCGACAAAGATCACGAGCGCGCCGGTACCGGCCAGGCCGTGCACCGACCCGACCGCATAACTCCACCACGCCGGGCGCACTAAACCAGGATTGATCGTTCGGCTTTCATTCGGCGATGGCACACTCATCGCGCTGGCAAGCGTCCAGAGCCCCAATCCGATCAACATCGCCGCGACCGGCGCCTCGAACAGCAGCAGATGTCCGGCATCAAGCGTAACGCGCAGCGCCGTCAGAATTCCGACGCCAAGCGCGACCGTGCTCAAATGACCTGCACCCCACAGCGCGCCGAGCCGGATCAGTTTCCCCCGACGCGATTCACCTCGCATCAGGGTCGTCACGGCCACCAGATGATCCGGCTCCAGGGCGTGTTTCATCCCCAGACCAAAGCCAACGAACACCGCGATCCACGCGTGGGCTGCCATGAGGCCAAATGTATCACTGTCGCACCGGCGCATTGAAAGACGGGTTTCCCCGACATTCATGGTCACCGGCCCCCGGTCGGCAGCGCTGGTGCCTCGGCGCGCGATCTCGCCTAGGGAACATCCCCCGAGGAGGGCCGGTACCGGGCCCGTTTGCCCCCACTGCCTGTCTCGCCGTTCATGATCTCGCCACCGACGTTGCCCGAAACCGTGTGGCATTGCACATAGCACCGGCGCTCACGCGTCGACGAGTTGAACCACCACTCCGGCAACGTCCGCGAGCCGATCTTGCGAATGTTTGGATGGAAGTTGATCAGTCGGGTCGTGCGATCGGTGGGGGGCAGCATGGTCACTACGCCATTCACATTGTATTGCGTGTTCGCCGCGGCCACATTCGAATGGATGTTGTAGTGACAACTCTTGCAGATGGCGCCTGTCTTGTCGACTCTATCTCGCAGGTGCAGCTCGTGCAGATTGCCCTTGCCGTCGATGTTGTCGTAAAAGTTGGTCGAACTCCCCAGCAGTGCCGACTCGCTATGGCAGAGGTAGCACAGGGCGAAGTTGGTCCGATTGTAGTTGCTCACGCCCAACGTGCTGCGGTAGTTGGCGCGCAGAATGGACTGGTTGTTTGAACCGTGCGGACCCGATGCCGTGGACGCGAGCGGAACGACTTTTCCGCCGGTCGTCCCGTAGGCATTGCTGTTGTGGCAGTCGGTGCACCGAACAGTGGACGAGGTACTCAGCGCGTACGGCGTGAGTTGCGCATTGAGATTGGGAGAGGCGTTGCGTCCCACGCCACCAACCGGGTGGAATGAACCGTTCGTCGGCTGAAACTCGCTGCGCTTGTTGCTGGGTGACAAGCCACTGGCCAGCACCGGCGGAAGCGCGACGGAATACGTATCACCGTGGCATCGAAAGCAGATGGCATACTGTTCGGATGGACCGGCGGCCGACGAGTCGTTGCGCACGGTTTCGATGACGGCACCGCTCAGCGAAATGCCGCGCATGCCCTCCAGCTTGTTGGCAGCGGTGACGCGGTGCGGATTGTGGCAGTCGACGCACTCCACGTGCATGGCATCCGTGTAGCGACTGTCCGTCGCCGGCGAACCGGGACGCAGTGCGACATTCTCCGGCAATCCGGCGGGCGGATACTTCTGGAACATGGGTCGATGTGCGCCCGCATACGCGCTGTTCTCGACGGGGTGTTTGCCACCCGGCTTCAGGAATTCGGCCTCGATGTTCTGCGCGGGTCCGGCACTGCCATGGCACTGGTAACACGCGCGCTCGATCGCCGATGTGCCCGACACCGCGGCATTCCGCAAGAGGCGCTCCGCACCGTCCACGGTATGCGGTGCGTGGCACCCGACGCAGGCGTGCTCGCTCACCGGCAGCGTGAGGCCATCGATCGTTGCCGATTTCGACGAGCCCTCGTGGCTGCTCCCCGCCCACCCACTCTTGGTATGGCAAGCAATGCATAGGTTGCCAACGCGGCCGCGCGGTGACTGACGAAGAAACTTCGGCAGCTGGTCTGTGTGCGGGTCGTGGCAGGTGACGCACTGCACCGAGTTGCGCACCCCTGGCGTCGCGCCCTCGTAGAGCTTGAGGCTCGCCGGCAGATGCGCCGGGTCGACGAGCTCGCCATCGTCAAATGACAATTGCTGACTGAACTCAAACGACACCGGGTGATCATTCTGCAGATTGCTTCCGAGCAGCGTGCGACCCGCCGGCATGACTCCGCCGCTCCCCGTTCCCGACACCGCTATGGTATTCGATGCCGACGGATTGGGCGGATTGAGCACACTGCCAATGGCAATTGAACCGTCGTGGCATGACAGACACAATTTCGAGGCGCCGTTGGGTTGGCCGGTGCTCCCCTGCAGTGAAGGACTTGAGTAGGGCGCATAGTTCTCAGACGACATCGTCCGATTCCAGAGCGGCGCGTCGACGCGGGAGGCGTGTGGCGTGTGGCAGAACACGCATACCTGACCTTCGGACGTCGCGCGGATACTGTTGGACGATGTGGCCGAGAGGTTGTGCTTGGTATTGCGAATCCCCGACAGCTGCGACTGCGCGACGCACGGCGCGAGCGCAAGCACCAGCATCACGCGGAATCCCAGTCGGCCGAGTGGCGTCATGATCCAGGGCCGGCCGGCAGGTATTCAAACACCTGCACCCGGCCATTGTACGAGTCGGCCACGTAGATCCGGTTGTGCGCGTCGACCGTCAACCCCGCCGCCAGCCAGAACTCGCCGGGCTTTCGTCCGGGTCCGCCAAAGCTCAGCAACAGCGTACCGGCACGACTGTACACGTTCACAACATCATAAAGCCCGTCCACCACGTACACGTGTCCTTCCGAGTCGAGACCGATGCCCTTCGGGCGCGCCAGGTCTCCAATCGCGTCACCATGTCGACCGAATGCGGCAACGGCCTCGCCTCGATGACCGAACATCTGGACGCGGAAGTTCAAAGCGTCGGTGATGTACACCTCACCATCAACGCCCACGGTCGCGTTCGTGGGATAGTTCAAGCCTCCGGGCCCGTCGCCACGCTCGCCAAACGCAAACAACTCGGAGCCGCCGAGATCGAATGCCACCACACGATGCCCCTGCGTCTCGACGACATACAACACACTGTCCGCGAGATTCAGCGCCAGTCCGGTGGGTCGTGCCAGTGGCTGTCGCGTGCGCCACCGCTCGCGACCCGCCGGGTCGATGGAAAACACCACACCCAGTTCCGAGTCCGCGACATACAGGTTCCCAGATGCATCGACGGCGATGCCCGTCGGTGTTTTGAATGCGGTCTTGCCAACGACATCGATGAACGCATAGCGCTTGCGAACCGGATCGAAGACGTGGACACCACGAGCCCGCGTGTCTGTCACAAACACGCGTCGCGTCGCGTCAACCGCCACGCCATACGGTTGCAGAATTCGGGCGGTCGCGTGGCCGAGCACGGCATCCACCAGTCGGCGAATCCGCGATCGTCGCACACCGACATCGGCGGGAGAGGCCAGCGTGGCGACAAAGCGAATGCGCGGCGCATCCGGCGGTGGCGGCCAGACGAGCATGGAGGGCACCGCCTGCGCGGTCAGTGCGGCCCCTGGCGCGCCACTCGGCGAGCAGCCAGCGCACAGCAGGGCCAGCGCGAGGACGACGGCGACCACGCGTGGTGCGCCGCGACCACCAATCACATCGTGACCGCGTGTCATCATGAGAGCGGAATTCGGGACGGGTGCATCAGAATCGTCTCACCAGTCGCGCGGTGACGCGATGCTGATTGTTGTCCAGTCGCGCCGTGCGTCGCTGGAACATGTAGCGAACGGAGCTCTCCACGCGCCCGAACTGCCAGTTGACTTCAAGGGCACTGGCCAGAAATCGCTCCGTAAGACCATGACTGGGTTGCCAGAGCCAGTGTTCACTCGTGCCCAGCACGCGCAGCGTCGGCGACGCGGTCCAGTTCAATGCCAGGTCGCCGGACACGAGGGTGAGTTGCTCGCCGGCGACGGTCGACTTCGACGCCCGAAGTCCGAGGTTGGACTGCCACCGGTCCGAGCCCGCTGGAGCGAATCCGAGTCGCACTTCATCGGTTCTGAAGTCGTTGGTAGAGGCGAGCCGACGGCTGTGCTGACCGTTCAGTTCCGCTTTGCCGTTCCGCACGCGATGTCTCAGCGTCACCCCCAGGACGCGATCGCGACCACTCAAGAGACGCGCGTCTTGCGCGTCGCCGGCGACCGACGCGTCGCGTATCGATTCGGAACCACGAAACATCAGCGTGTTCGTACCGACCGTCAGGTCCGTCGCCAGTGCTTCCACGGTGTGTCGCCCGCTGCGCAACGCTCGAAAGCTGTAGCTCGCGATCACAACATCCCCCACCGCGAGGCGGCTTCCGGGGAGCACCTGCACGCGGACCGTCGTGCCGATGACCACCAGTCGATAGTCGATATCCACAAGAAACACGACGGCCTGCGCGTCACCGCGCAGGATGATCGTCGTCGTGTCGATGCGGCCGTTGATGAGCACAAACGTGCGGCCGTCGTCGACCGCATGACGTTCGTCGACGACAACGATGTCGTCGGTCCCCGACTGTGTCTGGCTGATGTTCTCGACTGAGGCCGACACGGTGCCGCTGATATTGATCCGGTCGCCCATACGGCGATTGATCTGCGATCGCCAGCTGTAGAGCGCGTTGGCGTTTCGATTGTCGACATACTGTGTCGCATTCCACGCGGCAGACAGCATGTTGCTCCATCCACCGCGATTCTGCATGTGCAGCGTGGCGCCGCTGGCTCGATGATCGGCCGACACGCCGGAGCTCGTACCGCGGCGAATCTGCAGATGGTAGTCGCTCGTGACGCGCGGGGTGTGATGCAGCAGGACACGCGCCGCCACGGCGCTCCGGTCATAGGGATAGCTGCCCTCGCGCTGGCCGGATTGCAGGGTGGTATTCAACGCGCTGCCGGTTCCCCAACGGAATGCGTGCTCAAGCGTGCCGTCTAATGCGCGGTAGGAGCGGCCGTCAAGTCGGTCGCGGAAGTTCACCTGATTGATCAGCAGGTGCGTCTTGGTGCTCTGCGCCTGCAGTCGCACGTCTCGAATCACGTCGTTGCGCAGGATCGGAGTCTGCGAGCGAATGCTCGTCCAGCTGTCGTTGATAGAACGTCGGGACACGTCGAGCATCATCGGGAACCAGCGATTCCGCCAGGAGAGCACGCCACCGCCGCCGGCGGTGGAGAAATCGCTCTCGCTCCCCACGCCAGCGCGCAGACGACCCGAGGACCGATGCGCGTTGAACGCCAATGAAACCGGACGTGAAGCGAAGAGGTTGCCGCCCAGCGACAGGCCGAGACTGCGCGTGTCGAACCCGTTGCCGCGACCGGAGCCGCCCTGCTGACTGAAGTAGGGCCTGATCGTGCCGGACCAGGCCAGCAATCCCGGGGAAACAAGCATCCCGGTCGCTG
>JBEBIR010000466.1:0-3544 GCA_040080315.1 Gemmatimonas sp. | reverse complement strand
AGCGGCTTGCCGGTCACGCGATCAAACACGAACAGGAAGCCTTGCTTGGTGGGCACGGCGACCGCATCCACGCGTTTGCCCTCGTGCGTAATGGTGACCAGGTTGGGCGGCGCGGGGAGATCGTAATCCCAAAGTCCATGGTGCGTGATCTGATAGTGCCATTGGCGTTTGCCCGTTCGCGCATCGAGACACACAATCGATTCGGCAAACAGATTGGCGCCCTTGCGCTCACCGCCGTACCAGTCGTTGCTGGGCGTGCCCACCGGCAAGTACACCAGGCCGCGCGCACTGTCCACGGTGAACGGTGCCCACACATTGGTGTGCCCCGCGTACACCCACGAACTGTCGCGCCAGCTGTCGTTGCCGTGCTGCCCCGGACGCGGCACCGTCTGGAATTGCCATACGCGCCTGCCGGTGCGCACATCGTACGCCTGCACATCACCTGGTGGATCGCCGCGGTATGCCAGCCGGTCACCGACGCCGTTGCCGACAATGACGAGATTGCCCCACACGACCGGTGGCGACGTATTGGTGTAATGCTCTCGGCGCACACGGCGCGACAACTGCGCAGTCAGATCCACCATTCCGCCATCGCCGAATCCAGGAATCACGCGGCCGCTGGCCGCATCCAGAGCGAACAAACGCCATCGCGAGTTGATGAACACGCGTCGCTCCCGCCCGTTCGTCCACGTGGCGACACCGCGATGCACGAAGCCGGTGCCATTGCTGGGCTGTCCGTACGTCTTCCATGGCTGCGGATCAAACGTCCACAGTTCGCGTCCCGTAGCAGCGTCCAGCGCGATGACGCGATTGAACGGCGTGGAGAAGAACAGTGTGTCGTGAATGGCCAGCGGGGTGGCCTGGAATTGGCCCGGACGCGCCGACTTCTGTCCGTCGCTTGCCGGGACCGGTGCTTCGTTGTTGCGCCACGTGAAGGCCACGGTGAGCCCCCTGACGTTGTCGCGATTGATGTCGTCGAGCGGAGAATACTTGAGACCGCCCGCATCGTTGCCATACGCGGGCCAATCAACCGAGGGGCGCGGCGCGCCTTGTGCCGACGCCAACGACGCGGAGACGCAGACCGCGGCGACGGTGGCGGTGAGTCGCGCTCGACGGGGCGCGATGGAATTTCTGCTGTTGCTGACCATCGGCGAAGCATGCCGTTCCAATTGCGTTTTGTCCAATCAGCCTTCAACGTATCCCCTGCCGCAGGCTTGCGTCGTACACACACGTCCGCCCCGAGGATTGCCATGCGCCCGTTCCAGTATCACGACGGTCAGCGCGAGATCCAGCGCGAAGCGAATTCCGTTCCTGCAGCGGATAAACTCTCGACATGGGTCGGCCCGGTCGCCGCGTACGCCAACGAAGCCGACCTGATCGTGCTCGCGTGTACCGACGCCGACGTGCTCCACATTGCGGCGTTGTCCGGACCTGCTCCGCTCGCGTCCGCCACCGACGTCGGCGGGGAGATCACGGTGTCCCTGCCCGACAGGCTCACCAGCCTGCTCGCGGTTGACCGACCGTGGGGCGGCATCGTGATCAATCCCGAAACCGCACGCCGCTCCCGAGTCGCCGGTCGTCCAACGCGGAATGGATCGCGCGTGGAGATCCCATGTACGGTCGCGTTTACCAATTGTCGCAAGTACATGACGCCGACGCGCAGCACCGGCACGTCCGGTCATCTTGGGCCGACGGCGCAGGAACCGCGCGCATCGGATGATGCATGGATCGTCGACACGTTGGCCCGCGGCGAGACGGCGTTTCTCGTGACGGCCACGCCGAACGGCGCGGCTGATGTGTCACATCGCGGTGGGCAGCCGGGGTTTCTCCGCTACGACGCGGCCACCGGCGGCATCACGTGGACGGAGTACCTTGGCGACGGAATGTTCGTGAGTACCGGCAACCTTCGTCGGGAGTCACGCTTTGCGCTCATCGTCCTCGACTATGACACCGGCGATGCGGTGCGCCTTGATGGGGAGGCCCGCTACACCAATGTGCGGCGCGATCGTCGCGAGCGCGTGGATGCGCTGCTGCAGGCGGCTGAGCCCTTTCCGGTTCAAGGGACGATGGAGGCGACGGTCGAACGCGCGTCGCGTCTCGTGCAATTCTGTCAGCCACGCACGCGCGTCGAGCGACGCACGCGGATCACATCAGCCGACACCACCGCGGTTCAACATCCGCAGTAGTCGGCCAAACGATTACTTGTGGCGGAAAATGATACGGCCGCGAGCCAGATCGTACGGCGACACTTCAACCGTGACCTTGTCTCCGGCGAGAATCCGGATGCGATACTTGCGCATCTTGCCGGCGACCGTCGCCAGCAGCTCGTGCCCGTTGTCCAAACCTACGCGAAACATCGCGCTGGGGAGGACGTCGTTCACCACTCCTTCGAATTCGAGCGTTTCCTGTTTCATCCGTGGCCTCAGTCGAGAGAGATCGACGCGACGGGCAGTGCCGTTTCGTCGTCGTGCAGAGCGGCCAGTCGACGGACGGATCGTTCGGCCAGTGTGACCGAGCTGACGCCATCAACATCCGCGATACCCGATCGCCACGACCATGTGGCTTCACTCGCAGCAGCCGCAACCAATGTCTCCTCCCAGAGGATCGTCGGCGGGATCACCACGCGACGTCGTGCGGAGTACTCGGTTGGCTCGCCACCGCTTTTCGCGATCGTGCCGCGCCAAAGAATAAGCAGAAGCTCGCCGTTGGCGGTATTCTCGGCGCCCTTGCGCAACCAGACCATAGTCAGGGCAACCGGACCCAACTGCACGATGCAACGCTCTGGAGACTGACGAATAATCGGTGCCAGCTCCGGTCTCAATTTTGCCCGGACCCCCACGTCGGCGACAATGGCCGTAATGAGGCGGGCATATTCACGCGCAAAGGCGGCCTGACCACGATGCGTGGCCAGGAACGCCTGAGATGGCGCGAAGTCACCGCGATCGGCGATCGCGTCCTGCGGTGACTCGAGCGTCATTCGAACTGCCTCAGCGGCTCATGCGCGAGACGTTTTCGGCGGCCGGACCCTTCTGGCCAGCGACCATGTCGAACTCAACCGTCTCACCGTCGACGAGCGTCTTGAAGCCGCTGCCCTGGATGGCCGAGTGATGGACAAAGCAGTCCTTCTGGCCGTCGGACGGCGTGATGAAACCGAAGCCCTTGGCGTCGTTGAACCACTTCACTGTGCCGGTCATGCGCATCGTAATGCTCCTAAAAAAAAATGGTGTACTGAAGTCGGAGCACGGCCCTGGGACCTGATGCAAAACGAAACCGACCCATCGTACTCGTGATCACCCTCACGACGGTCGCCACCACATGGTGACTGCGACACCAACGAAAAAGAGCCCGCTCGCTTTGGCAGGCCCGTTTCGGTCGGAACTTGTCCACGCGGTTTACTGCGTGTATCGCTGATCGGAAGGATACACGCTCGGTGACTGGAGGACAAGGGAGTCCAATTCACCGCCTCCCGCCCCCGCACTCAGTACCGCTCGGTCCCCGGCTGGAAAGTCCGCCAGCTGTGCCAAAATTCCTGCGAGGCCTGCAC
>JBEBIR010000465.1:0-3552 GCA_040080315.1 Gemmatimonas sp. | reverse complement strand
GCCCTGTCGACTGGTGTCGTTCACCATGCGTTTGAATTCGGGTGTGGCGCCGAAGTTCAACACCAGACCAAGACGGTAGTTCGTCGCACGCAGGTAGTTGAGCAATTGCACACGGTGCGGCGGCGTGATTCGTTCTGCGGTCTTGCATTCCACAACGATGGCGTTCTCGACCACGAGGTCCATGCGGTACTCGCCGATTGAGCGACCCCGAAAGTACACGGTCGTTGGCACCTCGCGCTGGCTTGCCAGACCTCGGCCCTCAAGGGCAATCACCATCGCGCGATGGTACGCCCCCTCGAGAAAGCCGGTGCCGAGTTCCTTGAAGACTTCGTAGAACGCGCCGACGATTTCCCGGGAGAGTTCACCGTGCACGAGTTCAATTCGGGTCATCCCAGCTCCTGAGTGATGTGCCAGTCGCGGAGTATATGTTCACCCGTTGGTCTGTTCATCATCATTCAAACGCGAAGCCAACACCCTATCGCAGCGTGCCGCTCCCCGACCCCCGAACGGAACGTTTCGCGCCCGTTCGCGTCATTCGCGTCAAGCAGTTCCGGAACCGCACCGCGCTCCCGGTGTTAGACTACACAGCGCGGTATCGCGCGACTCTCGTGAATCGGAGCACCTCTATGCGCAAAATTTCGCTGATCGCCGCCTCGAGCGCTGTCGTGGCCATGGCCGCGCCCGGCGTCGTGCAGGCCCAGACGCAGGATATAGTCGAGACGGCACTGGCCGCTGGCACATTCAAGTCATTCACGCGCGCCCTTACCGACGCCGGACTGACCGAAACGCTCAAGGGACCCGGGCCGTACACGGTCCTCATTCCCAGTGACGCGGCGTTTGCGAAGCTGCCCAAAGGCACGTTGGATGCGCTGTTCAAGGACAAGAGCGCGCTGCGCAACATGCTGCTCTATCACGTCATTGCCGGCAAGCTCACCGCGGCCGACTTCTCGCATCTCAACGGGAAGGGGCGCAAGACCTTCGAAGGCAGCGAGACGCGCATCGGCGTGGTCGGCTCGCAACTGACCATCGGCACCGCCAATGTCGTGCAGTCCGACATGATGGCGAAGAATGGTGTCATCCATATCATTGACACCGTCCTGATACCGCCCGGACGCTGATGCCGTAAGGCGCAGCGGCGCTTGCCGCTGCGCTTTGCAGGCGACAAGTTGGGGATCCCTTCTTCCCCGACCATGCGAACTCGAAACACGATTCTTGCGGTGCTGTGTGTTGCCACGCCGGTAACCCTTGCGGCGCAGCGCGCGACCGTCGCGCCCGCCGACCTGATCATCACCAACGCCCGCGTGTACACCGCCGACGAGGCGCGCCCTCTCGCCGAGGCGTTCGCGGTTCGTGATGGTCGCATCGTCTTTGTCGGTTCACGTCAGGAAGCCGACGCGCTGAAAGGCGCCAACACGCGCGTGGTCGACGTCGGCGGAAAAACGGTTATTCCGGGTATGGTCGACGCGCACGCGCATTTTGGTGGTCTGGCGCAGAAGCTTCGCTCGGTTGACCTGGTCGGGACACGCACCTATGACGACGTCATTGCCCGCGTGGCGGAACGCGCCAAGTCAACACCGAAAGGCAGTTGGATTCAGGGACGCGGATGGGATCAGAATGCCTGGGGAGATACGCGGTTCCCCACGCACGAAAAATTGTCGGCCGCCGTGCCCGATCATCCCGTCGTCCTCACGCGCGTGGACGGTCACGCCACACTCGTCAATGCGGCGGCGATGCGCGTAGCCGCGCTCACTGCCACCGCGAAGGACCCGACCGGCGGCAAGATTTTGCGCGATGCGCAGGGGAATCCCACGGGTGTGCTGGTGGACAACGCGACCGACATCGTCGACCGAAAAGTGCCTGGACCGACAACGGCCGAGACACGCAACGCTCTTAAAGATGCGATCAGTGTCATGCACCAATGGGGACTGACCGGCATGCACGACGCCGGCGCCTCGCGTGGACTGATCGATCTGTACGAACAGATGGCGCAGGCGCGGGAACTCAATCTCCGACTGTACGTGATGATCGGTGATGACTCGGCCGCACTGAAGCACTACATGGAGATCGGACCGCGGTCGGCGTTGTACGACGGCCAGTTGTGGGTGCGCGCCATCAAACTGTATGCCGATGGCGCGATGGGTTCGCGCGGCGCCGCGCTGTTGGAACCGTACTCGGACGACCCGAACAACATCGGGCTGCTGCTGAGCGCCCCGGCGCATATTCGCACGGTCGCCGAGCAGGCGCTCAAGAGTGGCTTTCAGGTGAACACCCACGCGATTGGTGACCGCGGGAATCGCGTCGTGCTCGACGCGTACGAGCAGGCCCTGAAGAGTGTGCCCACCGCCGACCATCGCTTTCGGGTGGAGCACGCCCAGACCCTCAACTACGATGACATCCCGCGCTTCGCGCAGTTGGGCGTCATTCCGTCGATGCAGGCGAGTCATCAGACGAGCGACATGTACTGGATCGGCAAGCGCCTCGGCCCCACCCGCGTGCTCGGTGCCTACGCCTGGCGATCACTGATCAACTCGGGCGTCGTGGTACCCAACGGCAGCGACTTTCCCGTCGAACAGGTGAACCCGCTTATCTCGTTTCACGCGTCCATCGCGCGACAAGACGCCAACGACTGGCCGGCCGGAGGCTGGCTCCCTGAACAACGCATGTCGCGAGAGGAGGCGCTGCGCAGCATGACGCTGTGGCCCGCGTACTCCGCGTTTCAGGAGAAGGATCTGGGCTCGCTCACACCCGGCAAGTTCGCGGACTTCGTGGTGCTCGACCAAGACATCATGCGCGTGCCGGCAGAACTGGTGCTCAAGACGAATGTGATCGCGACGTACGTCGGCGGAAACGCCGTGTACCGCGCCAAACCCGTGACGCCGTGAGGATCGTGTCGCTGCTGCCGGCGGCGACGGAGATCGTGGCGTTTCTTGGCGCGACCGAGCACCTCGTGGGCATCACGCACGCCTGCGACTATCCTGATGTGGTCGGCTCGCGCGCGCGCGTCACGCGAAGCGCCATACCGCAGGCAGACAGTGCGATGGTGCCAGATCCGGCCGTCATTGACGCTGCCGTTCGCGAGCTGTCCGGACAGGGACATGCCCTGTTTGGACTGGATGAAGCACGCATTCGCGCCTTGCATCCGGACGTGCTACTGACACAGGCACTGTGCGATGTATGCGCCGTGAGCGAAACAGATGTGCGAGCACTGGGGGCGCGACTCACACCGCAACCGCGCATCGTCACGCTTGGGGGCACCTCGTTGGACGGCATCTATGCCGACATTCAGGCGGTGGCCGAGGCGGTGGGCGCCCAAAGCGAGGCCGAGGAATTGTTGGCGGGGCTGCGCGATCGTGTGAAGCACGTGCATGACACGCTCAAAGCGGCGAAGGCTCCGAGGCCACGCGCGGCCCTGATTGAGTGGACGTCGCCCGTGTACCTCGCAGGACACTGGGGCCCTGAGCAATTGAAACGTGCGGGTGGTGTGGACGTGCTGGGTGTTGCTGGCGCCCATTCGGTTCCGGTCGACATGGCCACACTGGCAGCGACGGACCC
>JBEBIR010000464.1:0-3553 GCA_040080315.1 Gemmatimonas sp. | reverse complement strand
CGCCGGCATCGGTCACCATCACACTCGGAGGCGCACTCACCGACGTGCCAGCCGGCGCCGATTGCGTCGCGATCGAATTGCGCGCGATCGTCGTCGCGCCACCTATGGATCCCGTCGCCGTGAATGTGACAGGACTGCCCGCCAATCCCGCCACGGTCGCGGTGACCGCGTTCGCGCCAGCCGCCGCGCCTAACGTCCAACTCGTCAGCGTCGCCACACCAAGTGCATTCGTACTCACGCTCGCCGGCGTGGCGGGCACAATCACGCCCGCCCCAACGGTGCGCGTAAACGTCACACTCACGCCACTCACCGGATTGCCGCCCGCATCCGTGACGATGACACTTGGAGGAACGGCAACAGCCGTCAGCACGGTCGCCGACTGCGTCAAGACAGAATTCGCGGCAATGGTTGTTGGTGCACCAACCGTTCCAGTGGCCGAGAACACGATTGGACTTCCGCTCAGTCCGTTCACTGTCGCCGTGACCGTGTTCGCGCCCGCGACCGCCCCAAGTGTCCAACTCGTCAGCGTCGCGATGCCGCTGGCATTCGTCACCAGTGATGCCGGGCTCACGGGAACGATCGCACCACCACCACTTGCTACCGCGAACGTGACCGTCACACCACTCACGGCGGTGCCACCCCCATCGGTCACGCGCACGCTCGGCGCTGCGGCGACTGCGGTGCCAGCGGTCGCTGACTGCGAGAGTGCCGAGATCGCGGACAAGGTGCTTGGCGATCCTACAACCACGGAAACCAACGCCTGACCGGTCTTTCCTTCGCTGGTCGCGATGATGTTCGCCGTTCCCACGGCGATCGCGGTGACCACGCCGGTCACCGATACCGTCGCCACGGCGCTGTTGGAACTGGACCACGCCACAAGTCGTCCGGTCAGCACACCGCCAATCGAGTCGCGCGCCACCGCGCTGGCTTGAGTGGTCTGGCCTACGATGATGGACGACGACACCAGATTGACTGCGACTGTTGCAATCGGCACCGGAACCACCGTGAGGTTGCTCGATCCGATGACGCCATCAACGGACGCATCGATTCGCGCGATACCCGGTGACACACCGCGAACTCGACCTGTGCTTGATACAATCGCTACCGAGCTATTGCTCGAGAACCACTGTATCGGGCGACCTGTAATGACTGTTCCGGCGCCGTCCCGAAGTGTCGCGGTGAGATCGAGCGATTGGCCTGTGATGACGCTCGCCACGGCAGGCGCCACCACCACCGTCGACGGGGTAATGGCGGTGACCGTTATGGTCGCCGTCGCCAAGCGTCCTTCGGCGGCGGCAAACACCAGCGCGGTGCCCGGGCCAAGCGCGGTGACCACACCATCAGCGGCTACCGAGACGACATTCGGCGCGCCGGACGTCCATGTCACCGTCCGCTGCGCCAGCACACTGCCGCCGGCATCTCGTGCGACGGCTTGCAGGCGCGTCGAACCGCCCACCAACAGCGCCGCCGCGGACGGCTCAACGAGCAACGTCGCGATCGGCGAGGCGCCGACCGTGACCGTCGCCGTTCCCGTCTTGCCTTCACTGGTGACCGTGATGATGGCCGTGCCCTGCGCTATCGCCGTCACCGTGCCGTCCGCCGACACCTGCGCGACGTTCACGTTGCTGGTGCTGAAACTCGTCGGTCGACCGGTCAACAGATTGCCGCTGCCGTCGGTGACCTGTACCGTCAGTCGAACGGTTTGGCCCACCGTGAGCGCGGTCTGCTCAGGCGAGACGATCACGGCGCCCACTGGACGCGGCAGCACCGTAATACTTGCCGTCGCCGATCGTCCGCCGCTGGTGGCCGTGATGATCGCCGAGCCGGTGGCAATACCCAACACAAGCCCCGACGACGACACCGTGGCAATACTGCTGGCGCTCGTCGTGAACACCACCAAGTCATCCAGTCGAGCGCCCGTCGAGTCTCGCGGCGTGGCCGTCAACTGCGTTGCCTGACCCAGCACGACGGTGTCACGCGCCGGAGTGAGCTGAACCGACGCGACCGGTACGGGCAAGACGGTCACACCCACCGCAGCGGTGCGCGATTCACTCGTCGCGGTCACGGTCGCAACGCCGGGCGTGATGCCAGTGACCAGGCCGGTCACATCAACGACAGCCACTTTGGGGTCACTCGTACCCCAGAACACCGGTCGATCCGTGAGCACCCCGCCGGACTCATCGAGGGTACGCGCGGTCAACTGCAGAAATCCGCCCTTCAGCAAGCTCGGTGTCGCCGGCGTGACTTGCACCGTCGCCACGCCGCGCGCCGTGATCGTCAGTTGCGCAACCGCACTGCGTCCATCGACACTGGCCGCGATCTGCGCGCTGCCAGCTCGCAACGCGGTCACGAGACCTGCCGATGACACACGCGCCAGCGTCGAATCGCTGCTCGACCAGAGGACACTGCGATCGGTGAGCGTCCGGTTGTTTGCGTCGCGCACGGTCACTTGCAGCGCGATGCTGCCGCCTTCGCTCAGCGTCAACTGATTCGTCGACAACAGCACCGACGACACCGGCGTTTCCACCGGGCGCGGCGCCGTCATGTCACTCAGCCCTTTGCAGGCGGTGGCGAAGCCGATGCCAACCAGCATCAGCGCCGCCTGCAGCAGCGTGCGCGCGTTCATACTATCGGGCGGGGAACGTCACACGCATCGGTCGCGCACGATGATTCTGCGTGCCGTCACCGAGTTGTCCCTCGACGTTGTATCCCCAGCACGTTGTCTCGCCGTCAGTGGCAGTACCACACGAATGCGCGCCACTGGCGTTCAGCGCTGAGAATGCGATGCCCCCGACCACGCGCGTTGGCGCTTCGCGGTTGCCGTTCGAGCCGTCACCCAGTTGTCCGTACACGTTGCGTCCCCAACACCAGGCTTGCCCACTCCGGGTGCGCGCGCATGAGTGCACACTGCCCAACGTCACCGAGGCAAAGCGCGCGGACGTTTCCACGCGCGTCGGAGAGGCCTGATCCGCGACACTGCCGATGCCGAGCTGACCGACGCTGTTGTTTCCCCAGCAATACGCCTCGCTCGCGTCTGTCACCGCGCAGGTGTGCGTGCTGCCCGCCGCAATGCTGGTAAACTTGAGACCACCACCGACGGGCACTGGCGCGCGCGAGTCGATGTGCGAACCATTGCCCAGTTGGCCCTTGGCGTTCGAACCCCAGCAATACGCCGTGCCATCGCCGGCAATCGCGCAGCTGTGCGTCCATCCCGCCGTCAGCGACACAAACCGCAGGCCCGCGCCCACCGACACCGGCGACGATCGCGTCGTCGTGCTGCCGTCGCCCAGTTGCCCACGTTCGTTCGCCCCCCAGCACAGGACGTCAGCCGCCGTCGTGATACCACACGTGTGCGACTGACCTGCCCGCAACACACGAAACGACTGATTGCCAGAGACGCGCACCGGCGCGCTGCGCGAGGTCGTGGTCGCGTCACCAAGTTGGCCGCGTTCGTCCGAGCCCCAGCAATACGCGTCGCCACCAACGGCCACGCCGCACGTGTGCGCGTTGCCCGTCGTGATCTGATTGAATTCGAGATCACCAACAATCGGTC
>JBEBIR010000038.1:0-14977 GCA_040080315.1 Gemmatimonas sp. | reverse complement strand
CCCGCCCCAGACGCACGATACACATCGATCTTGAGATCCTCATCGCGAATCTCGATGTTGATCTCTTCGTTCACGACGGGATATACGAACACCGAAGCGAAGCTGGTGTGCCGTCGCGCCTGCGAATCGTAGGGCGAAATGCGCACCAGACGATGTACGCCGGACTCCGGTCGCAGGAAGCCGTAGGCGAACTGCCCCTTGATTTCGATCACAGAGCCCTTGATGCCTGCTTCTTCGCCCTCGCTGCGATCGAGCATCTCCAGCTCAAAGCCCTTGCGTTCAGCCCAGCGGATGTACATTCGCTCGAGCATCTCGGCCCAGTCCTGCGCTTCCGTGCCACCCGCGCCCGCGGCGATCTCAATCTGCGCGTCGCGATAGTCGTCCTTCCCGCGCAACAAGGACTTGAGCTCAAACGCGTCAAGATCCGCGTCGATCTGCACGACTTCCGTATCCAGATCCTTGGACATCGCGGGGTCGGGATCGAGGGCGAGCAACTCATCAAGCTCGATCGCGTTCGTGACGCGGCCCGACAGGCCGTCAAATGGGTCGACCCACCCCTTCAGGGCCTTGACCTGCTGGACGATGTCCCGCGCATGCTCCTGATCGTTCCAGAAGGCGCCGTCGGACATCTCGTTGTCATACGAATTCAGCGTGGCGCGCTTGGATTCGATGTCAAAGATACCTCCGCATGTCCGCAAGCCGTTCTACAGCCCCGGTCAGCGTCTTTCGTCGTTCGCCGTCCTGCATGATCTGGCCTCCACGTATGACACGGGCCGCTCTCCGCGCTGGAGAGCGGCCCGCGAATTGGTCATCGCTCGATATGCCAGAAAGTTACCCAACCGACGCGCTGGCTTCCAGCGGCCGGAGGATGTTTGCATGTCAGAAGAGCTTGCGCCCCGAGCCCAGGATCTCGTTGAGCGCCTCCTGGAAATGCGGCGAATTCTCAGCGGTTTCCCGCCCAACCTGCTCGACATACTCCTCGTAGCTCTTCTTGATGTCCTCGCGAAAGAGCTGTCGGAGCGTGCCGTCGCGCAGGCCCTCTTCCCGCTTTTGCGGGTGATACGCGACCAAATCCGACACCAACGCGCGCGCCAGCCGGCGCGAGCGCTGTCCGGGGTCCGCATTGAGGAACGGATTGATCGATCGACGCGGCGTCGGCGTGGCGTTCACCGACGGAATCGAGACGGGGCTCGTGACCGATGTGGTGGACGTCGCGGAGCTCACGCCAGCCACCGACGTCGCCGCTCCGTAGGCCGGGGTCGCGGTGGGCAGCCGAGCCGGCGCCGGGGGCGTCATGATCGACGCGGTCGCCGCGGGCACGGGGGAGGCCACCGGCGTGTACGGCCGTTGCGGCGTTGGGAATGCCGGACGCGCCGTCGACGACGCGCCAAGACCTACGGCGCTCAGCGAGGCCGGCGTCACGGAGACGGGGAGTGTTCCGCCCGCAATCGCTATGACGCCGCCGCACACCGAGCATCGGGCGCGCACACCGGTGGCGGGAACCTTGGCCGGGTCGACACGAAATACCGACCGGCAGTCGGGGCAGGAAACGGTCACTGGCCCTGTCCCCCGCTTCGCAGACCATTGCGATCGCGGAACAGGTCGCCTCCCCAATTGGTGGCGACCGGTGTCGCGGGCTCGTCGCGCCGACGGTCCACCGCCCACAACGATCCCGGCAACGTCTTCGCGTAACTCTTCATTTCCGTGGCCAACTCGCTGACCTCAACCGCACGCGTGAAGCGGCGGCGCTGATTAGTGACAACACCGACTGACAAGGTCATCAGCGGCACCCGGTGCATCTGTCCCCGCCGATCCTTGCCAAAGAAATATCCCACACGTCGGTCCTGCTCGGAATACTGCAGAGGAATCAATTCGTCAAAAACCCGGATCACCTCGTCACATACCCGCGGCATGGCTGCGATGTCGACCGTATACAGAAAATCATCACCGCCAATGTGGCCCACAAAGCCATGCTCTCCGCACAGTCCCTTTACGACGTCGTGCAGGATGCGGGCGAGCAGCCGAATGACCTGGTCGCCGTTGTGGTATCCGTATCGATCGTTGAATTCCTTGAAGAAATCCAGATCGGCATAGCAGGCGGCAAATCGTTCGCCAGAGGCCACGCGGCGGGCCAACTCGGCTTCAATCTCACGGGTTCCGGGCAACCGTGTGCTCGGGTGAACGTCGGTGTCGCGGTCGCTCCGCCGAATCATCGATGCCAGTCGCGCCAGGGCCTCCAGATCATCCACGTCGGCGCGCAACACCTCGTCAGCGCCCGCCTCAAAGCCGTCGCCGAAACGCTCGCGGGGCACCAGGAGAATCACCGGAACGATCGCGGTATACGAGTCACGCTTCAGACGACGACACGTTGTCAGCACCGCCGTCTGCCAGTCCTCGGGCCCACGCGCGTCCAGTACGATGGTCCTCGGCCGTGTGCGAAGGGCCATGGCGACCATGGCACCGGGATCACCGATCTCGTGCACCGTGAGGCCGGTCCGCGTCCACCAGGCCGCCAGCCATGCGGGTGCGGGCTGACCATTGGTCAGCAACACCGCAGTCTGCTCGTTCTCGGCGCGGTCAGTCATGTGGTGGATGCGGGTGCGGCGTCGCAGGCTCGCGTCCGCGACCACGTGGTCGCTCGCGAATAGACCCCCATGGCCAGACGATCATGTGACGGTCGACGCCACGCGGTAATGGCCGTCACGTTGGGCGGCGCCACCGCAGGTCAGTCGGGCGACGGGACAAACCGGAGTACGCCCACGAACTGCCGTCGCCCCGCGGCGGGGTCTCCGACTGGATGCACGGCACTTTGCACGCCGTCGAGCCGCAGACCCGCAACCCGAACGCCACCAAAACGCCGCACGCGAACGGTGACGTAAGCGTCGATCAGACTCGTCAGATGATTGGCGTACACCAGGCCCAACATGTTGGTGGCGCGCTGGTATCGGCGATTCGCGCTCCTGATGGTCTGCTCGTACACGTCCTTCTGTAACTGCGCATCCCGCCAACTCCAGCGAAACTCATCGCGGACCGCGTCTTCAGCATAGCTGGCCAAGGCTCGCTGATACTGACTGCTGGTGGTGGAAGGGGTGCTGTCGGGGTTCGCCCAGTACGTCTCTCGCGCGAGCTTCCATCGCGCCCCGTTGAACGTGGTGGGATTGGTCTCGGGATCGACGGCGCCGCCAGGGATGCGATCGAACACGCCACTCTCCAGATACTTCTCCATCGCCTCGTAATAACCCCACGCGCCATCGGGTCGCGTTGCGCTGAACGGTCGTCGCGCCACGTCCGACGCCAAGCCGCGGTACTCGTTACGATCACGATTCCCGTCGCGCTGCGCCGACAGGGCCTGCAGCACCAGATATCCCTCGGCCACCAGATACGCCACGGCTCGCTGCTGGCCCATCGCGAACTGACCCGATCCTGGCAGCAGTCCGGACGCAACGGGCGCCCACCACGGAGCCGCGGCGGATCTGGCCGGCATACCGTTCAGTGCACTCGCACGGCGGTCGGTGATGGCATGCGTCACACCGGCGATGCGGTCACTCGCGTGCAGATCCGGGTCGTTGGCCGTCGGAGGCGCAATGCGCGGCGTCGACAGTGCGTGCGGGATGCGCAATGGCTGCGCGTGGAGCGACGCGCAGGCGCCGAGCAGCGCGACGACACCGGCGAGACTCGAGCCACGACGTGGACTCATCAAAAGCGCGCCCGCAGCGTGATGTAGGTTGGGGTTTCGCCCAATTGCGCGGACAGGTCGTCGAAGCGTCGGGAGAGCTCGATGCCCAGTGACCCACGCTGCAGCCCAATCCCGAGAGAGGGCCCACCGCCTTCACCCTGCTGCTTCTTGTAGCCTGCGCGAAGGAAGTACTCATCCTGATAGCCCAGTGATGCACCCAGTCCAAAGTTTGTACCGCCCAGTGCGTCCGACTTCAGAACGTCCGCGCTCAGGTCGAGTGAAGCGCCCGCGTCCTTGAGCGAGGCGATCGGAAGGCGACTCATCAGGCCGCCCTGAATCACGAGCGGAAGCGGATCGGCCTGCGGCTTGTCCTTGATCTGCAACTTCGGACCGACATTGCGGACCGACACGCCAACCGTGAGCGGAAACGTCATCGGCACGACGTATTGCGCGCCGGCGTCGAGTGCGTTGGAGGAACCGGAGATGATTGGTGTGTTACCGCACGTGCCGCTGCAGGCAAAACGCAGCATGAGGAACTTGTACGACACCCCCACGCTGAGGCGCTTGCCCACCGGTGTGCCATAGGACAGGGACAGCAGGTAGTTGCGATTGCTGATCACCCCGACCGGCTGCCCGGTGATATCATCCGTCGCCTGTTGATCCCCGTAGTCCACGATGTACGCCGCAAAGGCGAGCGTGCCGAACACGCGCGACGGGACCGCAAAGGTCAGCATCTCGCTGTTCGCGATGATGGTCTGCGAGTGATGGAGGGCGAGTTCTTTGCTGGGCATTCGCGCAAGCGCGGCCGGGTTCCACCAGATGCCTTCGGAGCCAAGCGACGTATCGGCGCTCACCGCTTCCCCCATCCCCACGGCGCGAGCGCCAAACGGAACAAGCAGAAACAACGCGCCGGATTGGGCCTCGATCGCCGAGGCACCACCCACCAACGCGCACACCAAGGCGCACACCAGCGCGAGCACGGACCGAAGGTTCACGATTTTCCGGTCGGGTCGCCGTAGCCAAGCCGGCGAACAGCGCCAGGATTCTTGCGCCAGTTCGCGAGCACTTTCACCCACAGATCGAGATACACTGGTTGCCCGACCAACCGCTCGATTTTTTCGCGAGCGGCCTTGCCGAGCTTCTTGATCTGTTGTCCGTTGGCTCCAATCACGATGCGTTTCTGGCTGTCACGTTCAACATGCAAGACCGCCCGAATGTACAATGGCTTTGCGTTCTCGCGATACTCCTCAATCTCGCACGCGAGCGCGTGTGGCAATTCGTCTCCGAGCTGCTCCAGCGCGGTCTCACGCACCAATTCCGCGCAAAAGAACCGCACGGGCTGCGTGGAGAGCTCATCATCGGGATAGAGATAGGGGCTCTCCGGCAAGCTGGTGGTGATGCGTGTCACCAACGCGTCAATGCCTTCACCACTTACGGCGGACAGCAGCACGGCATTCGGATGCCAGGTGAGCAGTCTGGTGCGTGTGTCGTCGTCCAGCAGGTCGGCTTTGTTGAGGGCCAGCACGACTGGCGCGCGCGGCGCCCGCTCGAGTCCGGCCGCTACTTGAAATGATTCAGGAATGGTGGCCGTTGCATCGACCACGTGCACCAGGACGTCGGCATCACGCACGGCAGCGAGTGCGGCGTGCCGCATGGCGCTGTGGAGGGTGTCGCGCGGTTCCAGCAGTCCGGGGGTATCGAGGATGACCATCTGTGCATTGTCTGCTGTGCGGATCCCGACGACGCGATGCCGAGTGGATTGGGCCTTGGGCGAGGTGATGGCCAGCTTTTCGCCGACGAGCTGATTGAGCAGGGTGGATTTGCCAGCATTGGGGAACCCGGCGACGGTGACAATACCGGCCTTGGTCATATGTCGCACATGTGAAGTCGGGCTATCGGAGCGATTCGCCGAGTGCGCGGGGAGCCGCGCGAGGTTCGCGATGCGAATCGGTGAGGAAGGTAACGAAAACGACGAAGCCCCCGCCACTGTATCAGTGACGGGGGCTTCGAAGAGGTGCCGGCAACGGCCTACTCTCCCGCGGTCTCTCGACCGGAGTACCATTGGCGCTGCTTGGCTTAACGACCGTGTTCGGGATGGGAACGGGTGTGGCCCAAGCGCTCTAGTTGCCAGCGATTTTTCCGAAGGAAAAATCGCTGGGCGTAAATCGGTGAAACCGATTTACGCTTCCATGACAACGCTCCGCTGACGCGTCGCTATTGCTCTGGTGCGATTCTTCCGTTGTGTGACAAACTGCAAGTACTGATTGCAATCTGACAAACGGATGGGAGTGATCATGGGGCTTCGTCGTCTTTCGGACGATCGAAGCATGACTGCGCATATTTTGCGGAATTCTTGTGCCCCATGGAAAAACCATGGGGGAGTCAAGCCGCACGGGCGATTAGGATGGCTGCGCTCGGAACATCTCGCGATGCTTCCACGTGCCACCTATCGACGGAGTAGTCTCCTCCGGCCCTTAAGAGAGCTCAAGGCTCTAGGGAGAATTCATCTTGGGGGGCGCTTCCCACTTAGATGCTTTCAGCGGTTATCGCCACCGATCATCGCTACCCGGCGTTGCAGCTGGCGCCACAGCCGGGACACGAGCGGATCGTCCGACTCGGTCCTCTCGTACTAAAGTCCGCTCCCCTCAATTCTCCAACGCCCACGACGGATACAGACCGAACTGTCTCACGACGTTCTGAACCCAGCTCATGTGCCACTTTAACCGGCGAACAGCCGGACCCTTGGGACCTTCTCCAGCCCCAGGATGTGACAAGCCGACATCGAGGTGCCAAACCGCGCCGTCGATGTGAACTCTCGGGCGCGATAAGCCTGTTATCCCCAGCGTACCTTTTATCCGTTGCGCGATAGCCGATCCACACCGGGCTACCGGATCACTACGGCCGACTTTCGTCTCGGTTCGACCCGTCGGTCTCACCGTCAGGCTGGCTTCTGCCGTTACACTCTATAGGCGCGATTACCGACCGCGCTGAGCCAACCTTCGCGCGCCTCCGTTACTCTTTCGGAGGCGACCGCCCCAGTCAAACTGCCCACCTGCCACGGTCCCGGATAGGGTTTGCCTACCGCGGTGAGGCGATCATACAGCACAGGGTGGTATTTCACTGTTGCCTCCACGAGAGCTAGCGCCCCCGTCTCAACGGCTCCCACCTATGCTACACAGTCCTATACAATCGCCAATGACAAGCTGCAGTAAAGGTGCATGGGGTCTTTTTGTCCTGTCGCGGGGACTCGGAATCCTCACCGAGACTGCTATTTCGCCGAGCGCGTGGTCGAGACAGTGTCCAAGTCGTTACGCCATTCGTGCAGGTCGGAACTTACCCGACAAGGAATTTCGCTACCTTAGGACCGTTATAGTTACGGCCGCCGTTTACCGGGGCTTCGGCTCAAAGCTTCACCTTGCGGCTAACCTCTCCCCTTAACCTTCCGGCACCGGGCAGGCGTCAGTGCGTATACGGCGCCTTACGCGGCTTGGCACGCACCTGTGTTTTTGCTAAACAGTCGCTTGGACCGATTCTCTGCGGCCTCCTCGAGCAACCAGAGCAAGTCTGGCAACAAGAGAGGGCATCCCTTCTTCCGAAGTTACGGGATCATTATGCCGAGTTCCTTGACCACGTTTCACTCGTTCACCTTAGGCTACTCGCCTTGCCCACCTGTGTCGGTTTGCGGTACGGACGTCTCCTATCCTCCACAACCAGCTTTTCTTGCCTGCTGACTCTACGCGACTCGGATTTAGGTTGCCCTGCCTCCTCGTACTCAGGTCTCGGCTTGCGCCTACGCCCTTGAACGGTCATCCACAAGACCGCCCGCGCTTCGTTCCAGGGTCCCTGGTTGCTTCAACGGATACAAGACGGGGCCGGAATTTTGACCGGCTGTCCATCGACTACGCCTTTGGGGCCTCGCCTTAGGGTCCGCCTCACCCTGCGCTGATTGCCATGGCGCAGGAATCCTTGGGCTTACGGTGTGCGGGGTTCTCACCCGCATTTTCGCGTACTTAATCCGGCATCCTCACTTCCCTTCGCTCCACGGGTTCGTTTCCACGCCCGCTTCAACGCACAGGGAACGCTCCCCTACCCCTGCAGCAAAGCTGCAAGACCAAGCTTCGGCGGGCCGCTTAATCCCGACCATTCTCGGCGCCATCACGCTGGACTGGTGAGCTATTACGCACTCTTTCAAGGAATGGCTGCTTCTAAGCCAACCTCCCAGTTGTCTCTGCACGACGACATCCTTCGCTATACTCAGCGGCCACTTCGGGGCCTTAGCTGTGGTTCTGGGTTCTTTCCCTCTCGCCGCTGGACATTATCGCTCAGCGACTGCCTCCCGAGGTCCATTAGACAGGTATTCGGAGTTTGGTAGGGGTTGGTAGGGACTACGTCCCCCCGCGCCCTTCCAGTCGCTCTACCCCCTGCTAACACGCCTCGAGGCTCTACCTCAATAGATTTCGGGGAGAACCAGCTATCTCCAGGCTTGATTGGCCTTTCACCCCTACCCACAAGTCATCCGAATGGTTTTCAACCCATACCGGTTCGGGCCTCCACTAAGTGTTACCTCAGCTTCACCCTGCTCATGGGTAGATCGCCCTGGTTTCGGGTCGTACCCCCAGATACTCATTCGCCCTCGTTACAGGACTCGCTTTCGCTGTGGCTCCGCTGCTGAGCAGCTTAGCCTCGCATCTGAGGAGTAACTCGCCGGATCATAATGCAAAAGGCACGCAGTCAGCCGTGAACCGGTTGCCCGGTCCCAGCCTCCTACCGCTTGTAAGTATGTGGTTTCAGGATCTATTTCACTCCCCGCACAGGGGTGCTTTTCACCTGTCCCTCACGGTACTCGTCCACTATCGGTCACATAGGAGTCTTTAGGCTTGGAGGGTGGTCCCCCCGGCTTCACGCCCGATTACTCGGGTCGGGCGTTACTCAGGAAATCCACTACGCAGACCTCATCGTCTTCGTCTACCGGGCTATCACCGTCTTTGGCGCCCCTTTCCAGGGGACTTCGACTGACTTCGATCTACGCGTCCGTGGCTCCTACAACCCCGCCCCCACAAGGAGGACGGTTTGGCCTGTACCCGTTTCGCTCGCCACTACTCGGGGCATCTCGTTTGATTTCTCTTCCTCAGGGTACTTAGATGTTTCAGTTCCCCTGGTTTGCTCCGCTTGCGCGGTGACGGAGCTCGCGCCCCGCCGGGTTTCCCCATTCGGCCATCTCGGGATCAATGCGTGTGTGCCGCTCCCCCGAGCTTATCGCAGCTTACCGCGGCCTTCATCGCCTCTATGTGCCCAGGCATCCCCCACATACTTTCTTTCGCTTGACCCTTTCCCAACTTTTCAAGCAAAATACGCGCTTCTAAAAACTTTACGTGTTGCGTCAGCCATAAACACCACCGGACAAGTCCGGCAGCATCTACATCTAGCGCCTCACTGAGGTTCTTTGTCCTATCAGCTGTCGCACAACCGTCAGGTTTCCCCAATGGCCATACGGCATCTGTAGTACCCACGATCACTTCCCAATTCCGTTGTCAAATAGCGTATGAACCCCTGCGGCCGAAGCCGAAGCGGTTCAACAATCGAATCGAGATCGAGGATATGCAAAGCGGGCGACAAATCCGGGACTTTCGAACCGCGCCATCCGGGTTTCCCCATCAGGCCGTCCTACTCGTCGCTCCGGAAAGGAGGTGATCCAGCCGCAGGTTCCCCTACGGCTACCTTGTTACGACTTCGCCCCAGTCACTGCGCTCGCCTTAGGCGGCTTGGCCCCTTGCGGGTTCCGACACCGACTTTGGGCGCTCACAGCTTCCATGGCGTGACGGGCGGTGTGTACAAGGCCCGGGAACGTATTCACCGTGGCGTAGCTGATCCACGATTACTAGCGATTCCAGCTTCATGCCGTCGAGTTGCAGACGACAATCCGAACTGAGGCAGGCTTTGGGGATTGGCTCCAGGTTGCCCTTTCGCAGCCCTCTGTACCTGCCATTGTAGCACGTGTGTAGCCCCAGACGTAAGGACCATGATGACTTGACGTCGTCCCCACCTTCCTCCGGTTTGGCACCGGCAGTCCCCCTAGAGTCCCCGGCATTATCCGCTGGTAACTAAGGGCAAGGGTTGCGCTCGTTGCGGGACTTAACCCAACATCTCACGACACGAGCTGACGACAGCCATGCAGCACCTGTGCATGAGCTCCGAAGAGGGGCCCCTGTTTCCAGAGGCTTTCTCATACATGTCAAGTCTGGGTAAGGTTCTTCGCGTTGCGTCGAATTAAACCACATGCTCCACCGCTTGTGCGGGCCCCCGTCAATTCCTTTGAGTTTCAACCTTGCGGTCGTACTCCCCAGGCGGGGCACTTAATGCGTTAGCGCCGGCACCCGGGGGGTCGCTCCCCCAAGCACCTAGTGCCCATCGTTTACGGCGTGGACTACCAGGGTATCTAATCCTGTTTGCTCCCCACGCTGTCGCGCCTCAGCGTCAGCTACTGCCCAGCAGGCCGCCTTCGCCACCGGTGTTCTTCCGGATCTCTACGCATTCCACCGCTACACCCGGAATTCCACCTGCCTCTACAGTGCTCAAGTCCACCAGTTCGCACGGCAGACCTGGGGTTGAGCCCCAGGCTTTCACCGCACGCTTAACAGACCGCCTACGCGCCCTTTACGCCCAGTGATTCCGGACAACGCTCGCACCCTCCGTATTACCGCGGCTGCTGGCACGGAGTTAGCCGGTGCTTCCTCACCCGGTACCGTCAGACTGGTCGAAACCAGTTGTTCGTCCCGGGCAACAGGGGTTTACACACCGAAATGCTTCATCCCCCACGCGGCGTCGCTGCGTCAGCCTTTCGGCCATTGCGCAATATTCCCCACTGCTGCCTCCCGTAGGAGTCTGGGCCGTATCTCAGTCCCAATGTGGCTGGCCATCCTCTCAGACCAGCTACCCGTCAATGCCTTGGTAGGCCGTTACCCCACCAACTAGCTGATAGGCCGCGAGCTCCTCTAGATGCCAAAAATGTTTCCTCACCAAGTGATGCCACCCGGTGAGCGTATGCGGTATTACCCGGCCGTTGGGCCGGCTATCCCCCACATCTAGGCAGATTGCTCACGTGTTACGCACCCGTTCGCCGGTTACCCTTGCGGGCCCCCTTGACTTGCATGTGTTAAGCACGCCGCCAGCGTTCGTCCTGAGCCAGGATCAAACTCTCCAATGGATTGTTCGAAAGGCTCTTCAACGCGACCCCCGAAAGGATCTAGCGCCGAATCACTAAATACATCATCAGATATTCTTTCTCGCTGCAACCCTGATGGAGCCGCAGGTCATAGAAACCGCCTCGCATATCCTTCGATCTCAACTTCGATTGTCAAAAAGCGTTGCTGCTGACCTTCTATAAACCTCGCAACCGCTTGCGGCTGCGTGACTTAGCTTCTGTTGTTTTGCCGCCGTTTGACCGGCAGACTTACTATTTAACCTGCTGTGTCCGCCCAGTCAACCCCTTACCAGCCACTATTTCCGCGCTCGTGAGAGCAACCCAACCCGGTCCGCAACGCTCAGGCAATCATCGTTGCCGCGCTGCCCATCCGGCGAAGGGGTGGCGAAGTTATCTGGCCCATTGCTCCGACGCAAGACCCTTTTCCACTACATCACGCGCATTCTCCCGCGACGCTCTGCATCCCCCGTCCTACAACCAAAAATCCGACCCACATGCACCCTGATGGACTTGAACCATCAACCTACTGATTAAGAGTCAGCTGCTCTACCATTGAGCTAAGGGTGCGAAACTCAGAACTGAGTACTCAGTACTCAGTACTCAGTACTCAGTACTCAGTCCTGCTGTACGCGCCAGGAGGGACTCGAACCCCCGACCCGCAGCTTAGAAGGCTGCCGCTCTATCCACCTGAGCTACTGGCGCCGACTCCGCCGCTGGTCCTCCCCAGTGGGAAGCCTTACGGTCACTGCTTCACCTGCCCAACACGAGCTCATCGGGGCGGCCGGATTCGAACCGGCGACCTCCTGCTCCCAAAGCAGGCGCGATACCGGGCTACGCTACGCCCCGCTGGATGCCAACCGCACACCAGACCGACAACTGCGTCCAACTGCAGCCGCGTATTGTATCTCCACTCGACGCGTGGGTCAACCTGTCGGCGCCGCCGCCCGTTCACCACACCCGACCACCGCCGACACCGATGCGGCCAAGCTGTTCAATCAACAACGCAAACGCGCGCCCGCGATGACTCACCGTCGACTTGGATTCACGTGACGCCTCCGCGAACGTCACGCCGAGATCGTCTGACAGGAAGTACGGGTCGTATCCGAATCCACCATCGCCGCGCGCGACGGACACCATGACGCCCTGCGTCGTCCCGCGCACCACACACTCGCCGCGCTCCCACACACACGCCGCGGCACAGACAAACCGTGCGCGACGCGTGGTGCGACCTTCGTCTGCCGCGCGCGCCATCAGGCGCTGCACGTGCGCGTTGTTCGCCGCGTCGAGCGCCGCGCCCGCGAGCTCCGTGCGACCCGACCAGCGCTTGCTGCGCACGCCAGGTGCGCCATCGAGTGCGTCGACCTCGAGGCCTGAGTCATCCGCCACAACCACGCGGCCACCGCTGCGTGCATGAAACCAACGCGCCTTCGCCAATGCGTTCGCCTCGAACGTGTCGCCGGATTCGAGCGCGTCCTCCTCGCTCGACACGGCGATGCCCGCATCGTCCAACGATTCGACCGCCACGCCAATCGCGGCGAACCACACACGCAATTCGCCGAGTTTGCCCGCGCTGCGCGTCGCCATCAGCACGGGAAGTGACGCGCGCGACGTCAGCGTCCGACCACCTCAAGCACGCGGCGCTGCGCCGCGTCCAGCGTCGCGATCCCGCTCACCGCGAGGTCGAGCAGCGCGTTGAGTTCGTCGCGCCCGAACGTGCCGTTCTCGCCCGTCCCTTGCACTTCCACGAAGCGTCCCTCGCTGCTCATCACGACGTTCATGTCGACATCGGCGCGCACGTCTTCGTCATAGTCAAGGTCGAGGCGCGGCGCACCATCGATCACCCCGACGCTGACGGCGGCCACGCGGCGCTTGACCGGCGAGATACTCACGCGACCCGACCGCACCATCCACTCGAACGCATCGATGACGGCCACGCAGGCACCGGTGATGGCCGCGGTACGCGTGCCGCCATCCGCTTCCAGCACGTCGCAATCGATCTTCACGGTGAACTCACCAAAGTGAAAGTCGTCGAGCATCGCGCGCACACTCCGACCGATCAACCGCTGAATCTCCTGCGTGCGACCGCCCACCTGCTGTCGCTCGCGATTCGTGCGCGTGCGTGTGGCCCGGGGCAACATCGCGTACTCGGCCGTCATCCAGCCGTCGCCCCGGCCGCGACGCCATCCCGGCACGCCGTCTTCCACCGACGCGGCACACAACACCCGGGTGCCACCGAAACTCACCAGACACGACCCCTCGGCGTTGTGCACGGCGCTTCGGTCGAGTGAGACGGGGCGCATCACGTCGGCAAGACGTCCCATGCGCGGTTGCGATGCCCGCGTCGAAGATTCAGGGTCGGTCACGGAGCGCCTCAATGATGAATGTGGTGGACTGACCGACGGTGAGCGGAATCACGACCACACGCCCGCCTTTCGCGATGACGTGCTCGGCGCCAACAATGGTCTCCGGGGAATAGTCGCCGCCCTTGACGACGACATCGGGGTCGAGGGCGGTTACCAACTCCAGTGGTGTGTCCTCCTCAAACACCACCACAACATCGACCGCTTCAAGACCGGCCAGCACGTACGCGCGTTCCGCCGTTGTGCGGATCGGTCGCGACGGCCCCTTCAGGCGTTGCACCGACGCGTCGCTGTTGATGCCAACGATGAGAGCCGCACCCTCACGCCGCGCGCCAAAGAGCACGTCGATATGTCCGGGGTGCAGCAGATCGAACACCCCATTGGTAAACACCACAGGGCCGTCCACCAGGGACCGCCATTCACGCGCGGATGTCCAGTCCAGCACCTTTGATTCCGGTGCGCGCGGCGTCGGCGGTGTCACCATTGCGATTGCATGCCTTCGACCAGCTGCGTAACAAACGTTTCGATGGCGGTACGACGGCCGGTCGCTTCCCCGCCCTCAGGATACACGCCTTCACTGGACAGCCCTTTCTTCATGTAGAGTGCACGACCGGTGGATTGTTCAATGATCTCGATATCGACCACGAGTTGCAAACGTCGTCGCGTCGATGTGGTTTGACGGGGATCGGCGCTCACACCCGCCGGCAGGTCAACCTCATACCGGACAATGATGCCGCGAACGAGGATATCCGCTTTTTGCTCCGTGGCGTCGCGCAAGCTCAGTCGATCGCGCATGCCCTTGCGCACCTCTTCCAGCAACTCCCGCTGCACATCGGATGATGCCGTTTGATTGTCGAATGGCTGCACCGCGACTGAACGCAGATTGCGCGGCAGTCCGCCGCCGCCCGAGAATCCGTACAGGCACCCGGACAACAGCAGCGGCGCACACCAGAGCAGGCGGCGCAGACTACGGACGGCGCCAGATGGCGTCATCAAATCCCTCGACGGTAAGCGTATCGTTAACCGTAATGCGCAGGCTTCGGTTCGCCCGCTCATGAACATACCGCAATTCCCACTGCCCCGTCGCGCCGCGCTGACGCGTGACCCACTCAATCACCTTCCCGTCTTCGATTCGATCAACACGCGCGACCTCCCGCAACGCAAACGCCACACGCCAGACATCACGCGCGGGTTGTGCAGCCGCCTCGCCGCGCCGCGCGCCAAGATCGGCCCACAGCGTGTCGCCGTCGATGCGCGCGACGGTGTCGCGCGTCCCCGGCACCGTCAGTCGCCCCAGCGTTGCCCAGAGCAATGGCACTGGCGGCAGGAACCGGCGCACGAGGTCAATACCCGGCACGGTCAGCGAGTCGCCAACCAGAATGGCGTATCCGCCCGCCATGCCATTGCGCAAAAAGAAATCGAGTCGCGCGCGGTCGGGTGCCATGACGCGCACGACACCGTCGCCATTGGCGTCGAAGGTCTCGTCCTTGTAGCTCCAGGTAAAGCGCAACTGTTGCGGCTTGGCCGACAACGCGGTCGCGGGCAGCGCCGCGCTGGTGGGCACGCCGCGCAACGGACGGACCGATGGCACACAGGCCGCGCCGAGACACAACAGCGCACACGCCAACAACGGCGACGCGGCACGCATCATCGAATCTCGATCCGGATCATGCGATCCCCTTGGACAATGCGATCGAGCACATCGAGTCCTTCAACCGCGTGACCAAAGACGGTGTATCC
>JBEBIR010000463.1:0-3568 GCA_040080315.1 Gemmatimonas sp. | reverse complement strand
GCGGAGCCCCGCCTTCTTCGCCAATTCGCCACTGCTGTTGAGTCGATCGGCCAGACGCTTGTAGCCGCCCTCGCCACGGAACTCAGCGCCGAACGATGGCACGATCACGCACTTGTGACCCATCTCGTTGGCCATGGCAAAGTGCGGCTCCCACTCAGCGTCAGTCTTCGGCAATCCAATGTGCGTGGACGGTGACGTCATGCGGTGCGTCTTCATCAGATCACGCCACCATGTCGCGGGCTTCCGGTAATATCCGGCGAATTCCAACTCCGTGATGCCGGCCGCCGCAATCGCCGCGATCGTGCCCTCGAGATCCTTGTTCAGCGCGCTGCGTACCGTGTACAACTGCAAGCCGATTCGCTCAATCCGGCGACTCGCGTCACGCTCGGTGGCCGCGACAAGGCGTGGCAGCAGTGATCCCCCGGCCACACCGGCGGCCAGCAACTTCAGGATCGCGCGGCGTGATAGCGCCGAGGTGTGTGTGTCTTCCATGTGCCTATCCCTCGCCAGAGGCAAGTCGTGTGAGTGCATCACCGGTCACCCGGTACGTGGTCCAGTCGCCCTGTGGTAGCGCGCCCATCTTCTTGTAAAAGCCTATCGCGCTCTCGTTCCAGTCAAGCACCGCCCACTCCAGTCGCCCGCAGCCTCGCGCAATGGCCAGCGATGCCAGATGCTGCAACAACGCCTTGCCGATACCATGCCCGCGATGGGTCGGACGCACAAAGAGATCTTCGAGATAAATCCCCGGCCGCGCAAGGAACGTCGAGTAATTGTGAAAGAACAGTGCAAAGCCCGCCGCCACCTGATTCCACTCCGCGACAACCACCTCCGCGTAGCGCCGTGCGCCGAACAGCGTTTCATGCAGCAACGCCTCGGTCGCCACGCACTCATGACGGAGCCGCTCATATTCGGCGAGGCCTTCGATGAGTTCCAGAATAAGTGGCACATCGTCCACGGTGGCCGGCCGCAACGTCAGGGTCATGCGAGCGTCACAGCCGTCGATGCACCCAACCGCGGGCGCCGCGGGTGAGCACCGATTCGTACTGCCGAGAGCGAACGCGCACCTCCGGAACGAGATCGAGCGCCATGCGCGCTACCACCAGTTCGCTCACAGCAGGAATACGCTCCTCAGGACTTTCCAGCGTCCATGTGGCACCCGTCAGCGGCACCGATACGACGCGAATGGGAGGCGTGGCGCGACCGTGTCCCAGTTCGCGCACGCCATCCTCGGACATCTGAATCAACGAATCGCCACCAACAACAGCGCGTGTCGGACTTGTTGGGACCGGCAGGAACCACACCTCCACGAACTTGCCCTGCGGCAAGGGCACCGGCGTGAACTCGTATTTCCCGGCACCCGGCAATGGTGCCGCCAACCCACGCAACAGCGCGCGAGCCGTGCCGTTCACGCGCGAGGTATCAACGCGATCGGTGGTGAGCACCGCGCCACTCGTGCGAAACGCGTATTGCAGTCGCACGTCGATACCGCTACCCACAAGCTGACCAAAAACGCCACGCCACTCGCGTCCCTGCTCGATACACGTGAGTGACCAGTCCCGCGACACGTTTCCCAGCGCACCAGCGCGCAGCGCGCTCACCGTGCCCTGCAGGCAGCGGAGGAATCCCACCGCGCCAACGGCACGCGCGTCGCGCTCTTCAAACAGGCCTTCAAATGTGTCGGGGATCTTCGGCGTCTTTGGCAGCTTTGATGGATCGGGCGCACCCGGAGGACGCCCTGTCGAAGTACCCTGAGCCATCACGGCGCCGCCAAAAGGCCACGCCAGGATGCCCGTCACGGCGAATGCCATGAGCAGGCAGCCCGCTATCGATCGAATTTGCATCCTGAAATCTAGCCGTGAGCGCGGGGTGCAGGATTCACCAGCACCTCGGCCAGCGTGGAGTCATCGTCTACGGCCAGTGCCACGACCGCGCGTCCGCACAGCGCACCGATCACGTTGCCAGTTCCGCTGTATGCGCCGATGGCATACACACCGTCGCGGACCTGTTGCAGCACTGGTAGTCCGTTGTCGGAATAGGCGGCGCACGCGGCCCACCGATGTGTGATTGGCGCGGACACTCCCAACGTCGTCCGCAAGAAATCTTCAAGCATCGCCTGCACTGGTGGCGTGGGCGTGGCGTCGTGACTCCACTCACTGTCGCCGGCCTTGTCGCGAAAACCGCCCACGGCAATACACCCGTCCGGCGTCTGCTGCCAATACTCGTACCCTTCGCGATAGTACCGCGGTCCGTTCACCACACGTTCCGTCGTAGGCGCGGTGGCCAGCATCTGCAAACGCGCGGTGCGCACGCGTCCGCTGAGCTCCGGCAAGATACGTTCGAGGTGTCCGTCAACTGCGATGATCACGCGCTGCGCGCGCACACTCCCATGCGACGTCACGACCCGCGTTCCGTCCAGACGAATCAGCGGAGTGCGCGCGAATAGTCGCGCACCGGCACGGCGCGCATGCCGCGCGAGCACACGACAGCGTGCCAGCGGATTGAACGAGGCGTCCACCGGAATCGACAATCCAATGCCTTCCGAACCCTCATACCACGCACACGCGAGTCCATCGGCGTGCATCGCGGCCATCTGCGCGCGACAGTCTTCGACTTCCCACGGAGACGCGGCCAAACGACGCGAGCCGGTGAAGCGCACGGTGTCCGGGGCCGCGTCGGCGATACGTTGAATCTCCTCGAGCGTCGCGCGATAGATGGCCTGCGCGCGATCGCGACCGTGCAGACGCACGGCGTCATGGTAAAAGTCGTAGGCACCGGCGAGCAGGAATCCACCGTTGCGACCCGCGGCGCCCGCGCCAACATCTTCAGCATCGATCGCGACGACCGATTGCCCGCGTGCCAACAGCTCTTCGACGACGGTCAGTCCCGAACCGCCGAGCCCGACGACGCAGGTCTCCGCGTCGAGATCGCCGCGCAATTGCGGTAGTGGCGACCAGAGGTCGTCGTCCCATATGGGAACGTTCACACGCAACATCAAGCGATCAAACGATCCACGAATGAATCAACGTCGCGGCGTGCGATCAGGTGGCGACGTCTTGACCGTCGAGTCCTCGTCATTCGCTCCCGCCGGCGCGATGCGAAACACGCCGTTGCGCTCGGCGAGCAGTCCTACCGCGGCGTCAATGAGCGGATCGCGATCGCGTTCGTACAGCGATGGCATCCACGTGAGCGCCACGTGCGGCGGAACGCCCTGCCACTCGATGGGCTGGCGATCCGGTCCGTACTCGATCCACTGCGGCACCGTGTATGACCACCCGTTGCCCAGCGGATACGTTGCGGGATTGCCAGACGCGCCACCCGTCGTGTCGCCGATGACTGTCACATTCGGCAACGTGCGCATCGCCGCAACGAAACTTTCGGTCGCACTGAAGCCCGCGCGTCCGGCGATGACCACGACCGGCCGCAGGTACTGCCACGGTCCGCGTGGCGCGATCATGCGCGCCATCGGCACGTCCAGGTCATCGTGCTCAGGCCCGTTTCGTACCTGCACATACGACGCCGCGAAACTGCGCGCGGTGAACCGCGAGGCGAACGCCAGCGCGGTCGCATC
>JBEBIR010000037.1:0-15038 GCA_040080315.1 Gemmatimonas sp. | reverse complement strand
ATGCAGGCAACGTGTTGGTGAAGAAGTACTGTTCATCCTCGCGGTGGAATGAGTAGTTGCCGGTGTACAGCAGCGTGTGTCCCGGTTGCTGGAAGCGATGGGTCAACACCGCCGTGCCGAACGCGGTGTACTTGACTTCATCCTCCAGAAACTGCCACAACCGGTAGCGATTCTGCAACGTTCCCGAGAAATAGGGATTGTCTCCGTCGTCGAGAATCTTCTCGCGGTTGAACAGCCCGGAGATGCTGAACGTGTTTCGGACACTGAAGGCGTGGTCCACACCCGCCTTCACCGTGGCGTAATCGGTGCGGCGATTGCGCTTCACCTGCTGCTGAATGATCGATCCGTCGTCGTACGTGCGCGTCGAGAACTCGTTCCTGTTCAGCGTCGGCGCGTACAGCCAGTCCGTCTGCAGAAACGTGTTGGTGGCGTGTTTCCGATAGTTGATGGCGAGCGAAGGATTCAGCTTTGGCGTGCTTTGAAACTGCGGTCGAATGGTGGGCAGATTCTCTCGCTTGACCCACAGCGCACCCGCGCCGGCCATCATCCCAATCTTGCCGTTGAATCCCTCCTGCTCCTGCTTCTTGAGCACGAGGTTGATGATGCCAGCACTGGCGTTGGCATCGTACCGCGCGTTGGGGTTGTTGATGATTTCGATGCTCTGCAACGCCGACGCAGGCAAATTGTCCAAACCACTCTGCGACCCGTACCCGGTGAGCGCGGTCTGTTTTCCGTCGATGAGCACTGCCACCTTGTCGCTGCCGCGGAGTTGCAGCTTGCCGTCCTGCCCGATCGTCACGCCAGGCAGGTTGGACATCGCCTGCAAGACAGAACCACCTGCCTGACTCGCGTTGTCGGCAACGGTAAAGGTCTTCTTGTCCATCGCGCCCGACACGCCGTCCGCCTGGGATGTGACGACGACCTGACCGAGCGTCGTGGTGACTTCCTGCATCTGCAGTACACCGAGGTCGAGGAACGCACTGAGTTCGCCGATCAGTACGCGTTCGCGGAGTGGTTGAAATCCGACGAAGCGCGCCTCGAGCAGATAGGTGCCCTTCTTAAGTCCTGTGAACACAAACGCGCCGTTGTCATCGGTCAGTCGCCCGGTGACAAACGCCGTGTCTTTCTCAGTTCGCAACTGAACCGTGAGGAACCGGACCGGGGCTTTCGTTTGCGCGGCCTGAACTCTTCCGGAGACCGTGACACCACTGGTCGGAGTCTGTGCGAGCAGTTGTGTGGCGAAGCAGAGCGAAAGCAGTGGCGAAACCAGCGCGGCTCGTGTCATACACCCCAATATAGGGGGCTACGAGCGTGGCGTCCCCCTCACCGGCGCGATGAACGGGATGCGCTTCTTCGCTGTGCTCGCGATGGTGGAACAACAGAGGAGAGACGTCCGACTGGAGACGGCGGGCACAGACGCGGCTGGTCTTTGCCTGCCTCCTCACGACGCGCGACCGTCTATTTCGACGCGCCAATTCACCGCGCTCTCCGTCTCAAATCCGCCGAGACAAACGCAACGGTTTCCGAACTCGTCAACGCCGCCGTGCGCCGGAGTCTGGCAGAGGACGCGGACGATCTGGCCGCCTTCCACGAGCGTGCGAAGGAACCACGGGTGACCTTCGAAGCCGTCGTCCGCGACCTGAAGAAGCGTGGCAAGCTATAAGATCCTGTTCACCAGGTCGGCGGCGAAGGAGTTGGGGCGTGTGCCGGCCAAGGACCGCCAGCGCATTGTCAACATGATCGGCGCTCTCGCCGAGAACCCTCGCCCAACGGGGGCGGAAGAGCTGAGCGGCGACGACAAGTTTCGGATAAGGCAGGGCGACTACCGCATTCTCTACGAGATCATCGATACTCAGCTGATCGTACCCGTTGTGCGCGTTGGCAATCGCGGTGAGGTCTATCGAAGATAAGGCCGTCGGCGAATGCCAAAGACGCAAGGCGGAACCCGCTCTGCCTTGCGTCCTGGCATCCTCTGGTCAGTCACGCGTCAGCGCTATCGCCGCTCCGCCTCCAGGCTCGCTGTGAGCGCCTTGTCGATGCGCGCACGACTCTCTTCGAGGTGCGCCCGGGTATACGCGTCGGTCGCGGTGCCAGCCGTGAGCGCGGCGCTCAGCCGTCGATTGAGATCCTTCAGTTGCATACGCGCAACCGAGCGCGCATCGGCCGGTGTGCGAGCCGCCGGCTGCACCAGCAGCGCCGACATCTGGTCGAGATACGCCCGTTGCAGTTCTCGGCGTGTGGCCGACGTGTTGCGCGAGGCCGGGCCCCACGACTCGGTCCAGATGGACTTGGTCAACGCGCCCATGAGATCAGGAATGGTCACCATACTTCCGGCGCCGTACTTCATTTCACCGTCGCTGATGCGCGCCAGGCGAAATGGGTTGAGCAGTTGCGCCAGAGTTGACGCCTGAAAGCCGAGCACTTGTTCATGGTACGGGAAATCGAGACGACCGTTGAATGTCGTGTTGGTGCCCCAGTGCAGCCAGCGATTGGAGCCGAGTCGTTGCAGTGTTGCTTGCGGAAGCAGCAACGCCTGTTCGTCGAACACGCGGGCGACGATGAAGTCCAGCGCTTCCCGTTGCTTGAGTTTCGGCACCGCTTCAAAAGGCAGGCGTCCGTTGGGATCGCCCACGTGATCGCGATTGATGTACGCCCCGCCGATGTACTTGATGGCCGGCGCAATCGCGCGCGCGTACTCGTTCATCACGCCGCCATAGGCGCTGGTCAAATCCGAGTAGCTGGAATTGTCCGCGAGCACTTTGGACGGGAGATCGTTCAGCAGATCCTTCAGGAGCCCTGTGCGTTCCTTCCCCCACGCGAGCGGATCTTCGCCCAGGTCCCAGATGTTGATCGTGGGATCGAGTGCACCGGGGCCACCGGATTCGGCGTTGGTGCCGTACAGATTGCGCGGGTTGGCGACTTCACGCGCCAGCGCGAGGGCGCGCGCATCATCGGCCGTGTAGCCGAACGAAATCGCCCACCGATCGTACGACCCGACGCCCGGGGTGTAGTACGGGCCGTTGGCTTGTCCCTTCTTCGCGATGTTGATGCCGGGATATTCCATCACCGAGCTGTACAACCCGTTGGTGCTCGCCCACGCCGCGTCCTGCAGTTTCGCCACGGGCGTACTGGCCGAGCTGCGGAAGTTGTGCTGCAGTCCAAGCGAGTGTCCGACCTCGTGCATCGTCGCCCATTTCACGGCCTGATCGACGAATTGCATCGGCACTGGATCTTTCGGACTCAGGTCACCACGCGCAACCAACGCGGTCTTGAGCAGGCCCCCCTGAGCTGCAAACGCCGACGCGAAGCCGGTCAGCTCGAGCTGTCCTTCCACCGGCAGGTATGTGCCGACACCCAGTGCTTGCTCGAGTGCATCCGCGGCCGTGGCCGGCCCGACGACGTTGCGCCAACCGTTACGAAAGCCGCCAAAGAAGGTGGACTCGAATAAAATGTCTGCGTCGAGAATTTCACCGGTGCGCGGATCGACGGTGGACGGACCAATCGCGCCGTAGCCCGGTTCGTCGGACACGTTCCAGCGCAGCGTGGCGTAGCGGATGTCTTCTGGATCGGCGTCGGCCGGAAGATCGAGAGCGCGAATGGCGCCAACCCATCCCGCCGCTTCAAAGGCCGGGTTCCACGCTTCCACGCCGGCTTTCATCGCCGCGCGATACTGCATCGGGACGTTCGGGTCGATGTAGTAGGTGATCGGTTGTTTCGGACGCCACTTGTCTCCCGCGGGCTCACCACGCTCCAGACGCCAGCGATTGACGAATCGCAGGAACGTCGTGGAGTCTTCCTGCGAAAAATCCTTGTGGACCGTCCAGAAATTTCCCACGCGATCGTCGCCGTGACGCGGCGCCATCGCCACGGCCGGGAGTGCCGCCAACGTGTAGTGAATCGAAATGGGAATGAACCGTCCGTCTGGAACCGCATTGAATCCCGCCGGCTCGGCGGGGCGGAACGTGAGCTTGGTGCGGATATTCACGTTCTGCGGAAACGCCTTCACCGATTCGAGGTAGCTGCGCGTGCGATCGAAATTCGCTGCGCCAGGCCGACCCGGAACCGTGGACACGGCCATGCGCACCGCTTGCCCGATGCCCGAGAGATCGGAGATAAACCAATTCGCGGCGTCGACGACCACCGCGGAGTCGTCGCGGAACGATTCGATCTTCGCGACATCCAGCACCGAGCTGCCAAACGTCAGGTCAACCGCTTTGGCCGCCGGCGCATTGTTGCGTGCGCCGAAGCGATGTGGCCGCTGCACGAGAAACAGTTGTTCACCATGCCGCTCGACGGCGACCACATTGGCCTCGAACAAGCTCAGCATGGTGCCGCCGAACAAACCGGCGGTGCCGATGCCCCGCGCGATCTTCATTTCCATCAGGAAGTCTTGTCCCAGACGTTCGCGCGGAATGGCGATGTAGAGCTTGTCCTCTTTCTGATAGGTATCGAGGAAGCCCTTCCGAACCACTGCGTCCTTTGTGAGCTCGCCGAAATTCTTGTACGGACTCGGCGGTCTCGCCGACGCGGCGGTTGCTGGATTGGGAGCCGGTGGCTGGCCCGCCGGTGGCTGTGCGGTCACGGCGAGCGGACTGAGCGAACTACTGGCGATGAGCAGGGAAATCAGGTGACGCATGGCCGCGACTCCGGCGTGAGGAGTGGAGAGAGGTTCAACTCAATGCTATCTGCGAGAGAGCCAATTCGGCGGCCAGTCTGGGCCCAATTGCTGCTCTGCATGTGCAAAGCGAGGCGCGCCGTGTCGTCACGACAGGCCCGAAGGGGTGAGTCATTGTGTCCGACGCTAACCGGGACGCTGACCTTGAACGATCCGTGGACCCCGAACTGGCGGAAGAATCGGCGGCGGACGCATCCACCAGCGCAACCGCTCGAACAGCGACGTCAGACGCGAGCCAATCGTCGCCATCACGATGGAGATCCGTGATGCGCCGGTTTCGATTTTGAAAAAAAACGGATCGATAGTGTACGCGACGCTCGTTCCCAGCATTGACTTATCGCGAAGGTATCTGGCGTTGGGGTTGCGGGCCGGGTTGTTATTCGCCGAAAACGTTCCGTAGAACGTATTGTCAACGACCGCCAAGTCGATGTAGTCGCCGAGGTAAGGTGACGAGAAACCGCAATTGTACCCGGGCTCGGACGCCGGGCTCGGGTCCGTCAGGGGAACGTTCGCCCACTTCGCATGGTTCTCGTCCGAGATCAGCATGTGCGTCCGCCACTCGTCGCCAATCCACTGCTGATACGCGAGTCCGATTCGTCCGGACGCCGTCACCGCGATGGCGGGATTGAGCGCATTATGCACGACTAGCAACTCTTGGGTTTGCTGCACGCCTCCCACATCCGACCAGCGCGCCAGGCGCAGGGTAATGGAGTCCACCGCGCTTGACGTTTCGCCCTCGGCCAAGCCTGGTGTGCGATCGGCGTAGGCGTAGTAAACGGTTTGCGACTGCGCCGGATCAATGGCGAGCGCGAATTGATTCGGATTGCGTACTTGGAATCCCATGTTGGGGAGGCAACCATCGGGACCTCTCTGCTGCCACGCGTCCTTGGGAACCTTCGCACAATTCCGCAGGCGCGAGCCAAGTTCCGAGTCTGGCACAGCGCACGGGTCGTCGGCTCCGATCCAAGGGTCGAGCAGCTTGTCATCATGGAGATCATCAAAGCTCGCCACGGCGCTGGCGTCTTCGCCAAGCTTACCTCGCACGAGAACCAGATCCGCCGGGCCGGGATTCGCATTTGTTTCATCTGGTCGCACGGCAAAAAAGAGCCCATACAGACGTCCGTCGGACGCGAGGGCGAATCGCACAGCCATGACGGCTGTTCCCTCGCGCGTTGACACACAGTTTGGAGGGCCTGCAGACCCGTTGGTGGTCCACCACCACGCGAGACCCCAGCCTCCGCATGTAGTAAGCTGCTGTTGCGACCCGACAACAAACGCTTGTGAGACTCTGTTCGGCGACGCCACCACGAAGGGTTGATCCACCTTCACCGACGGGGACGGAACGCTACGCTCGGTGCTAGCTGTGGTTTCGTACTCCGCCCAACCCACAATTGTCTGCACCCGAGGGATAAGAACGTCGGACGAATTCTTCGTGATGTACGACGCGAGGAGGAGCTTCCCGTCGCCCGTGAAGTCCAGAGAAAGGTCTCCAAGGACTTTGCTGTCGGCCGGTTTGGGAAGCGGGCAGCGAAGGGTCCAATTGGCACCGCCGTCGAAGCTCATGAGGACACCACCGAACTCCGACGAGCAGAACGACTCTTCGCTGGCAGGGTTCCTTCCGATGAGATACGCGCTCACCGCGATCGTGTCTGGCGCAGACGGGCTGATCGCAATCGTCGGTTCGGGGTGCACCGTTACATCAGCACTCCATTCCCAGGGTACAATGTCGACGATGTCGATCTTGAAGCCGTGCCAGAGTTCCGGACGGCTGAACACCCACGCCGGAATAAGGACGACGGCTACGCACAGAATGCCGCCGTACAGGTATCGCCTCACACGAGTCTTGATGAGGACCGGGTCACTCATCTCGATGCCCTCAGTACGCGCACGGTGTCGCTCGCGGGACGCACGTCGCCAGACGAGATCACGACGTACCGGCCTTGCGACGCAATCCCCGCTCTGTCGCTCGGCGTCAGGCTGCTGAATCTCCGCACCCCGACCAGGTGGGAGGTGCCAACCGCGAGCACCGGAGCGTCGGGTCGCTCGCGCGTCGCTGCGGCGAGGAACATGACCTTGACCACGGAATCTGTGCTCAGATCGTGAGCCTTGTAGAGTCGTCCGATGCGCACGGTCGCCTGACGCCAAGCGAGCCCGCCCTGCCATGGAGCACGCCTGACCATCGAATCGGTAGGTGTTACCGTCAGGATACTCTCGACCGTTCCGGTGAATACCGCAGTCGATCGCTCGACCATGTCACGGACGGCACTGTCAACTTGCGAATCCAATGCAGCAGCGAGAAGCCGACTCATGGTGGTGCGGTCGATGCGCGTCGCAGGCAAAAGCGCAACTGCCCGCAGAGCAATGCCGTTGTCGACAGCCACGCCGTAGGCAAAAAACAGGAATGGCGTACCGACGACGAAGTCCGTGGCGCGATCGACAACAAGCGTGATCGATCGACCGCTCAGCGAACGCATGCCCCCGGGCGATCGGAAGATCGTGTCGACGTTGTTGCGCACCAAGACGACCAGCGTGTGGGACGACGGCGAGACGGACCGCGACGTGCTCTCGCGCAAGGCGGTCACCACTCCCGTGAACGCGAACGTCGAGCGCGCGAGCGCGTGAGCGAACGCGCCGACAGGCGACGACGCGGTCAACATGTCGGCTTGCGGCATGGCTTGCGCGCCAACGCTGAGGCTGCACACCAACGGCAGCGCAACTATGGGAATTCTCACCGCGCCTCCTGTCGCAACGAATGTGACGGCCACCCTTCCCTTTCAAAGAGCGGCATCCTTGCAAGGTGTGGCTGGTCCAGCTCAACATGCAGCAGAATCGCGCCCATCGCGCCCTTGTACAGCGCAGGGCTCGCATCGGAGGTTTCGGCAACGAGGTCGAGCGCGTCGTTCGCCAGCTGCCGCGCACGAGCCAGCCAACAATCCGCGCCGGTCGCGCGATGGAGTGCCAGCAACGAGTATGCGCGGCCCGCTCGGCCGCAACACAGGTCGTGCACGCTGTCTTCCGGATCTTCATATGCGTCCCAAGCCGCGCCCTCGGCGAGCTGAAGGAAGTGCGGTTCATTGAACACCGACAGCGCCGTCAGCCACAGGTGCACGAATCCGGCACTGCCGTTGCACCAACCGGGCATGTACGACGCGGGCACGCTGCCATCGCTGATCACGTCCCGCCACGGCCATCGGACCCCTCGGTCCGCGGGTTCGGCCAGCGCTGCCAATTCAGTGAGACGGCGTCGTACTTGCAACGACAAGCGCGAGCCGCTGGCCTGATGCCAGCGCATGAGCGCGTAAAGTGCGCCGGCCCACCCGTGCGCGATGCCCAGGTTTACAAAGACGCGTTCGTCAGGTATCGGCCGCCGAGTCGCGAGCGCGCGGGAAATGAGGCGAGCGCAGGCATCGCCGGCATGCACCAGCGGACGCGGATCGACAGAAGGGTGCATTGGTAAGGCCTCGAGCACTTGGCTCAGACCGATCAGCGCGCCCGGCATTCCAAGCACACAGTCGAGTGGCGATCCCGCACGTACGGGCAGGCTTGAGAGTCGGCGGAGCGTTGCGCGCAGGGTCAGGAAATCGCCCAAGGCTATCGCGATGCAGGCCCGCACCGCGTCAACACCAGACGATCCATAGAACAGCGTCGCATGTCCAAACGCACCGCGCGCCAGGTCGTTTCCGTCGTAGAACGCATGGCGGAATCGCCGAGCAGCGTGGGCCTTCGTCGACCACGCGTCGGCGTGCGAGAGCAGCACCGCGTCATTCTTCAGGAGCGACAACCGATACAACGAGAACGCGATTCCCGCCGAGCCGAACATCACGGAGGCGGTGGGCGGCTGCAGCGCAATCGCGTGCGCGCCCTCGCGGCAGAGGCGACCAAGCGTCTGGCTGACCACGCGTTCGCGTCGCGCCTCGACCGGGTCGCGGCGACGTCGTCCGCGCGACGTGTCCGTTGCGCTCGTAGCCGCATCGCGCAGTGCGTGCGCAAAATCGGCGGCCGACGCGAACCGATCCTCCGGCAGCTTCTCGAGGGCGCGCGCCAAGGCGCGCTCCAGCGCAGGCCACGGGGCTGCGCCTCGTCGTGCGAACGCGATCATCGGTGCACGGACGATCTGGGAGAACGCACGCGGTTCATCCAGCTCGAAATCAACGTACGGCGCGCCGGTTATCAATTGATAGAGCATGGCGGCGAGCGAATACTGGTCGCTCTTCATCGTAGCCGGCGGCGCGGGCGTGCCAGCGAGCGAGGCGCGCGCGAACTCCGGCTCGTAGTAGAACGAGTGGCCACCGCGGCGCATGCGGCGGTCTTGCATTCGATCCATCTGCACCGAGAGTCCGAAGTCAATCAGAACGACCGAACCGTCGCGGTCCACCAACACGTTCCCGTCGTGCACATCACCGTGAATAACGCCTCGTCGGTGCAGTTCGGCATACGTGTCGGCGATGTCGGCCGCGAGCAGTGCGACTCGCGTGCGCGAGGCTCGAGCGTCGACACTTCGAAGATCGGCCGCAGCGCGACCGGCGTCGACGCCGCGTGCAAATTCCATCACGAGAAAACCGAGCCCGTCAACCGTGCCAGCCTCGATCAGCCGCGGCGCGATCCCGCCATTGATATGCGCAAGTACCACCCCTTCGTGCTCCACATCCGCCAGCGATTCGCCTTGGGATTCCCGCGCCAGTTTCAGGACGACCGGACGTGGATCGGCCGGCGATCGATCTGCGAGGTAGACCTCGGAGTCGCTGAGTATCTGCAACGTCGAGCGAATCACGCAGCCGCAGACGATGTCCCCGATGCGGCGACTCGGCGCACGTGGCTCAGGCGCCGCCGCTGCGCTCGACAGGAGGAGTCCGCTTTGAATGAACCCGAGCAACGCGGGATGCGAAGCATGCAGCAGTTCGTGCGGGTCGTCACCGGTTACGCGGCTACGATTGACGATGGCGTCGACAATCGTGGTCGGACTCCGAAAATGCGCGAGCAACGCGGCGGTGCCCGCATCCACGAGCTTCGCGCCAACTCGGATTCCGGGACGTGAGAGGGTGTAGTCGTCGGATCGGGCATTGATCCGCCGCCGCACGCTGCTGTCGAGCACGTGCGTCGGCGCCAGCACGGCGTCTGGCGGCAGGACAAAGGGACCCGCCATCGTTTCCAGACTGAGTCGGGCTGGCCGAGTCATTGCCGGCTGGGCGTCCACGTGGTGACGTCGATCCCGTCGAGGGATAGCCGATCAAGCGCAAATCGAATGCGGTCCGGGCCGGCCGTGCGCGCGTGACGGGCGCCGATGAGCGCGCGGGCCAGACGGGAGACGACCGTGACTCGCCAACTTTCGGACAGGTCGCGTGACCACGGGAGCGAGGTGTGGGCGGGATCGACCCCCCACGATACGAGCGCGTCGGTCGTCAGGTCGGCTGAGAACGGAACGCCGTGCGCGCGAAGCGCGTCGAGCCGCGGGAGCAACGCCGACACAAAATCTCGCAGCTCGCTGCGCGTGGTGAAATACACAACGATCTTGTCAGGGCGAAGCAGACTGTATACGCCGCCGCCAAACTTGAACGGTGCGGGGCGGTTGTCGGCGAGGGCGCCAACGACGGCGTGGATGGCATCGGGAGCGTGCTCCGGATCGGGACTCACGAACACCTTGAATGTGTTCGGCGAACCGCCGCGCGCGGGGCGCCGCTCGCGTGGACTCCATGCCGACCAATCGTCCATGGTGCTGACGGCCGCCTGCTGTTTCCAGTGCCGGTCGAGTATCTGGCGCATCGAGGTGCCGCGCTCGATGCGAAGGAACAGCTCGGTGGCTCGCGCGTCAGGCAGTCGCTGTCGCCAGCCAATCGTCGCGGGAAGCCGATGAAAGAGGTACATCCGCTCGGCGAGCGATCTCGCGTCATCGATGGGAAGGGCGTCAGCATAGCGCATCGCCGCGAGCGACAGGCGAGCAGTGGCGCTGGCGACTGGCAGCAGCGACACCGATTCGCGAAATACCATCGAGTGCGCGTCCGCGCCGGAGACGAACCCGTGCTCACCCTCAAGTTCCAAAATACCGTCCAGCACCAGCGCGGCGAGCGTGCGATTTCTCTCTGGACCCATAGCCTTGGCCATCGCGCGCGAGATTACCCCAGGACGGCGGCAGGCGCGAAACAGTGTCGCGGCAACGGCATCGACGGCGTGAACGCCGAGCCAGCGCTTCGAGACAGGACGGAGTACGGCAACAAACGCCCGGTCTGCTGATGCGCCCGCCCTCGCCGCACCAGACGCGGGCGGTGGCACCAGCTCGAAATCGGGGCTCGCGCGAACCGTAGCGCCGCCAATTGAAAGCAAACGCGGGGACGCCACGGACGTGCGCCAGCCCAGTGTGTCAGTTGGCTTTGCGGCCTGCCGTCTTCTTTTTCGCGGGCGGTTTCTTGGCCGCACCCACCGCAACCAGCAGCAAGCCCTGAAGCAGTTCCAGGGAGTCGGTGACGCACGTGTCACAGACGTCGCAGTTCGGATCCTGCGTGTACAGCGTACAGCACGTAGGCGCGGCAGTGTTCTGCGGACACGCAGCGCTTTTCCGAGGGCAGAACCTGGTCAGCTTGCGCCGGCATCTTGTCCGTTCGGTATTCAGTGCGCTGACCATCAGGTCGACAATCCGAGGTTTTTTCTTGGGGCGCGCCGCCATTTGAACCTCTCGTGCTGAGCGTGAAGGAGTTGACTGCCCAACCGCAGACCAAAAGTGCAGGCCACTCACGCGCCTAGCAAGCGGGGCGCCGAGATGGGTCGAGGCGGCGCAAGCCTTCGCGTGCCTCCCGCGCGCTGGCCTGCAGTGCTGAGTCCGCGTGGCACCAGGCGCCGACCACGACCGCATACGCATTCGCGCCCTTCCGGACTTCACTGACGCGCGCCGTATCATGGAGCGAGGTTGCCAATCGAGCGACCGCCACGCGGCCGCGCTCAAGCTGCCACAAGACCTCTCGGACGTTTAACAGCCCCGAAGGCATAGGGTGCGCGTCCAAGAGCGTGGCCGCGGAATCCGGTTGATTGCGCCGTCGAAGCAGGGCAGACGCGAAGAGCAATTCCGACGTGCAGAAGAGCGCGCAGGGAGTATGGGCAAGGGCAATGGCGCTGGTGCCAGCGCGCGCGCTGTCGCCGACAGCGAGGCTCAGATACATCTCGGCTGCCCGAACTCCGTATCGAGCCACGGCTTTCTCAGACGGCGTCGCAGGGTGAGCATCTATGACCGATCGAAAATGCGACACGGCCCGGGACAGCAGGGTCGTGTCGCGAGTTGCACCCCACCATGACAGCGCTGAGACGATCGCTCGAACGTTGGAGCGTTCAAGCCATCCATCCAGAAGTGCGGAAGTTCCTGCAGACGGGTTGTTCGCCAACGCTGCGAAGATGGGGATGTCCATCTGCACATCTGTCGCAGAGATCGAGGCCAGGCTCATCGTCACCTCGCGAAGGCGACCGTGATACAGCTGATCGGCGTACAAATACAGCTTCGCCATGTAGCGACTTCGTTCGTCCAGCGTGCTCGACTCGGCCACAAACCGATAGAACGCCTCGGCGGGGTGCGGTGGCCCCTGCCACCCTTGCAGCATGGCGGCCGCACCAAGTATGTCCCCCGCGCTTGCGGCAGCGAGGATCGACTGATCGAGTGCCCGGCCTTTTGAGGCCGCGAGCAGCGCATCAGCGACCAACTTGAAGCGGGTGTCGCCGGGCACCTGTCGCAGATACCGCGCAACGATTCTCGACGCCGAATCGCCGCCCGTGAGCCCGATCGCGAGCTGGGTCGCGTGGAAGTACGCCGGTGCATAGCCCGAGTCGAGCGTGATGGCACGCGCAAATGCACTGTAGGCTCGCTCGCTCGACTCGCCGACAAGTGCGCCATAGTGCGTGCGGGCCTCGCCAAGCTGCTCGAAAACATCGGGATCGTCCGGATATCGTCGCGCGGCCGTCTCAAGGGCTATGAACATCTGTTGCACGCGATTCTGGCATGGCGCGTCATACATGCCGCGGAAGCCACACGCGGCGCCGAGCGAGTCCGCGACGATCAGGAGACTATCTCGGGGCGCGAGGTGGCGGTTCCTTGCGCCGGCCGCCATCGCATACGCGCGCGCGAGCGAGTCCTGCTCGCCCCGTATCGCGGTCGCCGCCCGTCGGGCTCCGCGATAGGCGAGCGCAAACGTCGAATCCGCCTTGATGGCCGACGTGTACTCACGCAGTGCTTGGGAATGGTTGTTTGTCCTTCGGTACTGTTCGCCGCGAAGGAAAGCCTTCAAGGGAATGAGGTGTGGCCAGGCGATCGAGGCTCTTGGCACCGCAGCGATCGCTCGCGTTTCGCCAAGCACGCTGAGCGTGAGGCCGGTCAGTGAGTCGGCCAGCGCGACTACCGCCGATTCCGTTCCGGAAATCGTCCACTCGTGGATCGAGCGACGCTCGACCGCGTCGTAGACCGACGCGCGAAGTTGTACGCCCGTTCGAGCAACCTCAAGGTCACCGAAGAGCACCAGGCCCGCGCCCGTGCGGCTGGCCAACCGATCAGACGACGCTCGGTCTGCACGGTTCGTTGAATCCCACCCGGCGATGATGATGGACGCGGACACCGCCTCCAACGGCCCCGCGCCGTCAAAGTTACGCGCCAGCACGTCGACCAATCCGTATCTCCACTCTGAGATTGCCACCGAATCGGAATGCACGTTAAATGGCGCAACCGCGATGCGAGAACGGTGAAGGACGGGCGGACTGACGCTCGGGCTCCAACGGCCGGCTCGGTCTTGGATCGCGAAGAGCGCAATGGTGACGAGCACCAGAAGAGCCCCGATACCTACAAAACGGCGGTTCTTGCCGAAGGTACCGACCATCGGCCGCGGGTCGGGCAGGGCTGTAGACGCTTCGGCCGCGGCCGACAGCTCTCGTACGAATTCGGCGGCGGTCTGATGCCGATCAGCCGGCGTCGGCTGCAACGCCTTTTCGATTACTGCGGCCACGCGTTCCGGGACCAGCGGCCGGTAGATCCGCACGTTTTGTGGCGCGCGCGTCATCCGCTGGGCCAGCACCGACTGCGACGTGGCGCCAACAAACGCCGGAACGCCCGCCAACATTTCGTACAGCACGCAGGCCAGCGTGTAAACGTCGCTGCGTCCATCGATATCGCGCTCGCCGCTGCCCTGCTCAGGACTCATGTACGCCACGGTGCCCACCGACAACCCGGTCTCGGTGAGGCGATCGGCCCCCGACGCATCCAGCGCGCGAGCCACTCCGAAGTCGGCGAGACAGACGCGGTTGCCGCCGAAAAGGATGTTCTCAGGCTTGATATCGCGATGAATGACCCCGCGCCCGTGCGCGTGCGCGATAGCCCCGCCCACCGCGCACGCGATCCGAATAGCCTCGGCGACGGCGATCTGCTTTTCGCGTTGCAACTGCCCTCGGAGGGTCCCGCCGTCCATGTATGGGAGCACGAAAAACAGATGCTCACCGGCCTCGCCCGAGTCGAGAAGCCGAACAATACCCGGATGATCAAGTCCTGCCGTGACACGGATTTCGCGCAGAAACCGCTCCGCGCTCATCGACTGCGCGAGTTCGGGGCGCAAGACCTTGACCGCCACGTCCTCGCCGCCGTCGATATGGCGCGCGAGGTACACCACGGCAGATCCTCCGCGACCGAGCTCGCGCTCGACGCGGTATGGTCCCACCGTGTGAGGTTGTTGCGGAATCGAATGTCCGGTCACGAACGCTACTTGGCTGTGGGAGGCTCCGGTGACGCTAGCCACCGCTTCTTGTTGAAACGGTGATTGGACGTTGGCCCGACTTGCCGCGCTCCACAAGCCTGTCTTCTTCATCAAAGAAGGAGCCTCATCGCCGATCTACCCGGCGATGAGACCCCTGTTGTCCCGTGTGATTCCCTGTGGTTCAGGTAGTTCAGTGGTTGGAGGGCGGCGGTACTTCCTCGAAGCCCGAGGGCGTAGCAACCATTCCACTGCCGCGACGCGTCATACGAGAATCCCCCCCATCAAGAGAATCATGCGCGCCTTCGCCGCCCTCCTTGTGCTGACGCCAATCGTCGCGACCGCGCAAGTCGTGACGCTCGACGCGCCAGTCGCCACGCTATCCGAGCCGTTCTCGTTCGTTCGCGGGGTGCGCGAACTCTCCACTGGACAGCTGATCATCGTCGACTGGATCGAGAATCGCGTTGTCATCGCGGACCTCGCGACGAACACGGTGCGTCGTCTGATGCGAGAAGGTGCGGGACCTCAAGAGGTGCGGCTGCCGAGCGGACTCGCGCGTCTGCGTGGCGACACGACGCTCCTGTACGACGACGGGAACAACCGGTCGCACATCCTCGGACCCGACGGTCGCTCGGTGCGCACGATCCTCGCCGACG
>JBEBIR010000462.1:0-3587 GCA_040080315.1 Gemmatimonas sp. | reverse complement strand
GTCCCGGCTCGTCCTCGACCACCAGAATACGCTTGCCTGCGGTGATCGCTGGCGTGCCGACCGCCGGCGTGGCCATCGTTGGCGCGGCCCCGCGGTCCCACGGCAGCACGACGCGTACCGTCGTACCACGACCCGGCACGCTCTCTACGAACGTCCGCCCACCGGCCTGTGTAACAATGCCATACACGGTGGACAGACCGAGTCCGGTGCCCTCTCCGACGAGCTTCGTCGTGAAGAACGGCTCAAACATGCGGGCCATCACTTCCGGTGACATACCGACGCCGTCGTCGGACACGGACAGCGTGCACCACCGTCCGGGCGACAGTCCCTCGAGTGGTGATTCTCCCAGTTCAGCAAGTACCACCGATTCGGTGCTGACGCGAATGGTGCCGCCGTCGGGCAATGCATCGCGCGCATTGACCACAAGGTTGACCACGACCTGCGCCAATTGGCCCGCATCGGCCCGCACCAGTAACGGGCTCGGACTGTGTTGCGTCACCAGCGTGATGCGCTCGCCAATCAGTCGCTTCAGCATGCGCTCGACGTCGAACACCACGCCGCTCAGGTCAACGCGCGTCAATCGGATGACCTGACGACGGCTGAAGGCCAGCAGTTGCGCCGTGAGCAACGCGGCGCGGTCACCCGCCTTGATGATCTCGTCCAGATCGACACGCAAGTCACGCAGTCCGCGACTCAGCTGGTCTGATGACGCGCTCGCGTCGAGCGTTGTGGCCTGCTGTTGCGACAAACGTGCAAAACCGAGAATTGCCGTGAGCAGATTGTTGAAGTCGTGTGCAATGCCGCCCGCGAGCGTTCCCATGGCTTCCATCTTCTGCGAGTGCATCAACTGTTCTTCAAGTCGACGCCGTGCCGTAACATCCATGATCACGCCAACAAGTCGCGCCGTCCCATCCGTGTCCGACTGCAGTTCACCGGTGCCGTACAACCACCGATCTTCACCCGACGGCAACACGACACGGTACTCCGCCTGGCACTCGCCGCCCGCGATGGCTTGCTGCGAGGCACGCACCACTTCGTCGCGCGCCTCAGGCAACAGCGCTGCACAAAATGCGCGTCCGGTCGTGGACGTGGTGGCCGAAGCCGATCCGATAATGGCCAGCGCGCCGGCCGACAACTGCAGTGCGTCCGACGCGGGGTGATAGTCCCACGTGCCCATTTGCCCGCTGACCAGCGCCAACCGGAGTCGCTCATCCTGCTCGTGCAGTCGCGTCTCCGCCGACTCGCGCTCGCGCACTTCGGCCGTCAACGCGTCGTTGGCATCGCGCAAGTCGCGCGTCTGTTCCTCGACGGCGGTGCGCAATCGCTGCTGATTGCCAGACACCACAACGGTCAGTCCAACGAGTAGCACGATGATGAGTGCGGACGCGATGCGAGTGGGCTGCAGATCGTCCGCGACGGCTGCTCGCCAACCATCCGGAGGCGCGGCGAGCAGTGTCCAGCCACCGTCGGGAATTCGGATCGGCACGTAGACCGGGTCTTCGAGCGGTGTCGTTGGCCCCGTGAGTATTTCCTGCTTCCGATCGAGCACCACCAAGGAAAGGGTCGTCGGCCTGCTGAATGCCGCGGCCTCCGCAACCAGCGTCGGCAGATCCAGCACCATGGCCACAAGATCGGGAAGGGTTCGATCCGTGCTCACCACCCTGTGTCTCACCAGGAAGCCAACGCCGCCCTGCAGCAACGCAATGGGACCGGTGATGGTGACCGCACCGGTTTCGATCGCACGACGGACATCGCCTGGAATGACCGGACGCACATCGCTGTACAAATCATAGCCGAGCACATTGGGATTGCTGTCGAGAGGGACAACGGCGGTAATGCGCCCGTCGTGCACGAGCTCGAGCGCGCGTATGCCGGGCGCGCCGGCTCGCAGTCCGTCGGCAAAGGTCGGGAACTCCTCGTCCAGTTCTGCACGAGAGCGCCGCGTCTGCACAAAGGTGCGCAGCCCCGCCAATCGCGCCACACGACGACCCACCGCCGATTCCAACGCGCTGGCATAGGGCGTGGCAAAGGCAAGCACCCGCTGTCGCTCGCGCGAGATCAGCACGTCGTTATACCAGGCGTCGAGCCCCACAGCCACGCTGGTCGCGCCGACCAACACCAGCAGTGCGGCTCCGAACACGCGCCGTCGGTTCGCGGGCGCGATCGCCGATCTCAGCATCGCCTGTCACACCTCACTGTCCAGTTCCTGGAAGTACTGCACACCACACCCATCTCTGAAATCTATACTGTGCGATCACGACCGGTGGTCGGCACCACTGGCGCGCGGCTCAACCCACTCTGAACAATTCAAGCGCGCGCGCGTACCCCGCATTGAGCGCCCGGCGTAGCGGGACATGGGCCGGTGCCGTCAGCTCCGGGTCGGCGCGCAGTAGCTGGTCGGCGATCACGCGCGCCCGCTCGTTCAGGGCTTCATCACGAATGGGATCGGCGATGCGAAACGCCGGAAGTCCATGTTGACGTGCCCCGAAGAGATCCCCCATTCCGCGCAGCGCGAGATCCGCCTTGGCGATCGCGAACCCATCGTCCGTCGCGGTGAACATGGCGAGTCGCTCTGCCGCATCGGCGCCGACGTCACCCAGCAGGATGCAGTACGACTGCTCCGCGCCGCGTCCCACACGGCCACGTAGCTGATGCAATTGCGATAAGCCAAAGCGTTCGGGATGCTCGACAATCATCAGCGTCGCGTTCGCGACATCGATCCCGACTTCGATCACGGTCGTTGCCACCAGCACATCCACGTCGCCGTCGCGAAATCGGCGCATGATGGTATCGCGCTCGTCGCCGGGAATTCGACCATGCAGGAGCGCCACGCGGCGGTGCGCGAACGGGCCGTGTGCCAGTTCGTCGTACATGACCGTGGCCGCCTTCAGATCAACTTTCTCCGACGTCTCAATCAGGGGGTACACGATGTACACCTGACGTCCTGCGTCGAGCTGCTGATTGGCGAACCCCATGACCTTGCTGCGGGCCGACTCCGCGCGATGCATCGTAGTAGTGGGCTGACGACCCGGCGGGCGCTCATCAAGGACGGTGACATCAAGGTCTCCATACATCGTCAGCGCCAGCGAGCGCGGAATGGGCGTTGCGCTCATCAGCAGCACATCCGGTGCCTGTCCTTTTTCGCCCAACGCGGCGCGCTGCTCGACGCCGAATCGGTGTTGCTCATCGATCACTACCAGCCCCAGGTCACGAAACGCGACGCTGTCCTGGACCAGCGCGTGCGTGCCAATGGCCAGCACGCGATCGTGTGATGCGAGTTTCGTCATGGCCTCGCGCCGGTCCCTGACGCCGAGACGACCGGTCAGCAGCACCGGTGTGATGTGCAGCGCGGCGAGCAGGTCGGTGCACGTGCGCGCGTGCTGCTCGGCAAGCAGTTCCGTCGGTGCCATGAGCGCCACCTGGCGGTCGTTCTCCATCGCGAGGAGCGCCGCGAACAACGCCACGACGGTCTTGCCGCTGCCCACGTCGCCCTGCAGCAGTCGGTGCATGCGACGCGCACTGCTCATGTCCACCACGATCTCGCGAATGGCGCGCACCTGCGCCCCGGTCAGGGTGAACGGCAGCAC
>JBEBIR010000461.1:0-3591 GCA_040080315.1 Gemmatimonas sp. | reverse complement strand
GCGTGCGATTCTAGGGCGTGTTAGGTGGGGGATGGTGCGCAATGAGGCGGACTGAACCGAATGGACCCTGGCGAGTACCATACGCCATGACCCTTCGATCCAGAAACCACGGCCCGATCACCCGATCGCGAATTTCCGTTCTGCTGCTTTCCGCATGGGCGTTCTCGGCGGGCACGGCTTCGGCGCAGACGCTTGCCCAGCAGACCCGCGTCGGTGGATCTATCGAAGGACCGGGTCGTGTGATCTCGGCCAACCCGTTCCTTCCATTGCTGGGCTATTTCGCCGCCGAGTATGAGCAACGGGTTTCGCCGTCGGTATCGCTCGCGGTGTCGGGTTCACACATCAAGCCCGATCACACCAAGTATACGAATGTCGATGCCAAGGCTCGACTATATCCCAGTGAGACGGCCCTGCGCGGACTCAACATCGCCGCCTCACTGGGGATCGGACGTATCGATGCGAGAGACGACTACGATTGCGGCATTCTGACGGGCACCTGCGTGCTGCCGAAGCCGTTCACCACGGGCAGCTTCGCCATCGAGGTGGGCTATCAGTGGTTGCTGGGTCCCAGCCGCGTCACGGCGGTAACTCTGGGCGGTGGCGCCAAGCGATATCTGGGTGCTGAATCGAAGTTTGATCAGATCGATCGGGTGATTCCGACACTGCGCATGTCGATCGGCTACGCTTTCTGATTCTACGATAGCGAATGCCAAACGAGGGGCCGACGCTCTGCGTCGGCCCCTCGTTCGTTCGCTCAGACGCGTTGTCGCGCTCTACTTCAGCTTGAACACCAGGCCGATGTTGAGGGCTGCACCACCGGCGCCAACATCTGCGTATGCTGCCACCTTTTCGGTGAAGAAATAGCGGCCGCCTGCACGCCCGACAAAATAGAGGCCGCTGTTGTAGTTGCAGCCAAAGCCGGTGGGGAACCCGGTCTTGTCATCGCACGTGATGATCTGGTAGCCAAGCCCAGCTCCGAGAAATGCGTCGAGCTTCGTGTTCGCGAGCTTGAAATGGTAGTTGGCCGTGGCGCCGACCGGCAGGTAGCTGACGCTGTAGTACTGCGACGACCACGAGTAGCGGGTCACGCCAATACCAATGCCGAGCGTGCCGCCGCCCAGGTCGGGCAGTTCCTTGAACACATGCTCGAATCGACCACCCAACGCCAGACTGGACTCACCGATGCTGCCGAGGCCGACAACCACACCGATATCCGTGTAGCCCTTAGCAAGTTGCGCCGCCGCCTGCTGCGCCGGCGCCGCCATGAGCAGGGCGACCGCCATCGTTCCAATGAATTTCTTCAGCATCTCCGCTATCCTCGCACTTCGGGTGAACGTCGGTGGAAAGCACGAACCAATACGACAGCAACCTGAATTCTGTATCGAGACGTTAGCGTTGGGAGCGGCGGGCCGCAAGCATTTCTACTGTTGTGCCTCGAGTCCAACGCCCAGCAGCGGGCCCAGCGCCGAAAGATGGGCAACGACAACATGAGCGCCGGCCGCGCGCAGTCGTTCCTCGGGCATGAGATCGGCATACCCGATGACCGTCATGCCGGCCGCGACTGCACCTTGCACGCCCAGCGGACTGTCCTCAACGACCACGCACCGCGCCGGCGGCACGCGCATTCGCGCAGCGGCGTGCAGAAACAAGTCGGGTGCGGGCTTGGGCCGCGCGACGTCCATCGACGAGAATCGCCGACCGTGAAACCGCGTGAGTAATCCCGTCACGCCGAGCGTCGTTTCCATTTTCGCGTGCTCACCATTGGACGCCACGGCGTACGGGAGCCCCGCCGCCTCGAGCAGATTGAGCAGCGCGTCGATGCCGGGGACAGGACGCAACTCGCGGGCGAGGGCCGCGCGTGTCACGACGGCATAGCGCTCGAGCAGGTCGGCGGGAGGCGCATGTCCAAGACGCTCGGTGATGATCTCGACACATCGCGGCATCGAATTGCCGACAAACGTCTCGAACATCTCCGGCAGCGTGAAGTGCAATCCGATCTCTTTCAGCAGTAAGGCAAACTCGCGACTGGCAATGCGCTCGCTATCCACCAGCACGCCATCACAATCGAAGATGACGAGGTCGTATTTCGGCTGGTGATCAGGCAAGGCTGTCACGCGCGGCGTCGAGCTGTGCGGCGACGGCTTGCGGTCCTGTCCCTCCAGCGATCTCACGCGCCGCGAGCGACGCGTCGACGCCCAGCGCGTCGCGGGCGTCGAGCCCGAACAGGGCGTGCGCCGCGCGAAACCGTTCCAACGACAAGGCCGCGAGCTCGATGCCCGCTTCCTCCGCTTCGCGAACCAGCATGCCGACGGCGCCGTGCGCTTCCCGAAACGTTGCGCCCTTCTTCACGAGGTAATCGGCGAGGTCCGTCGCCATCATGGCACTGGACACGGCAGCTCGCATGCGCGCCCGATCGAATCGCAGTTCGGCAATCGCCCCAGCCATGGCCGGCAGTACCAGCAACAGCAGATCGACTGCATTGAACAGCGCGCGCTTGTCGTCCTGCAGGTCCTTGCTGTAGCCGCTGGGCAATCCCTTGATCGCACCCAGCATCGACACGAGGTCGCCGAGGACGCGCGCGCCTGAGCCGCGGGCAAGTTCGAACACGTCCGGATTGCGCTTCTGCGGCATCATGCTTGAGCCGGTCGAGAAGCCATCGCCGAATTTCACGAAGCCGAATTCACTGGTTCCGTAGATGATCAGGTCTTCCGCGATGCGGGAGCAGTGCACTGCGGTCATGGTGCAGACGAACAACGTTTCGGCGACGAAGTCCCGGTCGCCAGTAGCGTCGATGCTGTTGGGCGAAACGGACGCAAACCCCAGCGACTCCCGCAACAGCGTGCGCGACACCGGAAACGCGCTGCCCGCAATGGCACCCGACCCCAGTGGTAACACCGCCGCGCCGTGCGCCGCGTTGGCGAGCCGCGTGCGGTCGCGATCGAGGGGCCAGAAATGCGCCAGCAACCAATGCGCGCCGCTCACCGGCTGGGCACGCTGCAGATGCGTGTATGCGGGAAGGACCGCGTCGGTGAGTGTTTCGGCCTGCGTGAGCAGAGACTGCTGCAACTCCCGAATGCTGACATCCAGTCGACGGCAGGCGTCCATCGTCCAGAGTCGAGACGCCGTGGCCACCTGATCGTTGCGCGAACGGCCGGTGTGCAGCTTGGAGGCGACGGCTCCGGCCTCCTCGTGCAGCAGGCGGTCGATCATGGTGTGAATGTCTTCGTCGGTCTCCACCGGTTGTGCGCCATCGGCAATGCGCGCCCCGACACGATCGAGCCCGGCGCACAGTGCGTCGCTTTCATGGCTCGTCAGCACACCCGCGTGACCGAGCGCGATGGCCCATGCCTGCGACAGCCGCACGTCGTGCGGCCACAGGCGGAAGTCCGTTCCGATGGAGCGATTCAGCGCGTCGAGCAGCGGCGAGGGGCCGCCGGCGAATCGGCCGCCCCACAGCTTGTGCGTTGGCGCGGAGGTGCTGCCGTGTGTGGTGGTCACGTAAGGGTCTCGCGATCGCGCGGGTGCTGGCGCTGTTGAGAAACTATGCAGGAAAACTGCATATACTCAGTACTCAGTACTCAGTACTCAGTA